>JAJECB010000344.1 GCA_022822245.1 Gammaproteobacteria bacterium | reverse complement strand
CACCACCTCCTCGGCGAACGCGGGGTGGAACGAGGCGATCGCGCGGCTCCCGAAGTTCGCCATCCCCATGCAGTTGGGGCCCATGAGGCGGATGCCGGCCTCGCGGGCGAGCCCCGCCATCGCTTCCTGCGCGGCCCCCTCGCCCACCTCCGCGAACCCGGAGGTGAAGACGACGAGGGCGCCGACCTCCTTCTCCGCGCACTCCGCGAGCACGCCCATGACGGCGGCGGGGGGAACGGTGCAGATCGCGAGGTCGACGGTGCCCGGGATGTCCTTGACGCTCGCGAACGCGGGGAGGCCCTGGATCGTGTCCGAGCGCGGGTTGACGGGGTAGACGGCGCCCTCGTAGCCGTTCCGGATGAGGGCCGCGACCGGGCGCCCCCCGACCTTGGTGGGGGAGGAGGAGGCCCCGAGCACCGCGATCGAGCGCGGGCGGAAGAGAGGCTCGAGGGACGGGAGGTCGATGTCGGCGGAGACGGCGCCGGACGCGGAGGCGGAGGCAGTCGCGGAGGCGGGGTCGGGCATTGCGGGCTCGGCTGGGTGATGCGTGGAGTGCGGGTCAGGAACGTGGTGGTGGTGGATATGGCGACCGGGATCGCTTCCACGGCGCTTCTGGCCGGAGCCGGCGCGCCATCCGAACCTCAGTCCTCCCGCGGCTCGCGCATCCAGGCTGGAATATCCCGGGTACCGTGCAGCACGCGCCAGACATCGATTTCCACCTCCCCCTCGACATGAAAGATGAGATACGGGAACTTTCCCGCCCGCCGGAATCGCAGGCCGGGAATGTCCAGCTCGTGCGCGTAGCGGGGCGAGCCGGCCGCCGGCTGTTCGCCAATACCGCGGATGGCATCCTCCAGGGCATCGACAAAGGCAAGCGCAACCGCGGGGCCCGCCTCGGCAAGGTAGTGCTCGAACGCCTCATCGATATCGCGGCGCGCCCGCTCGCGCAGGACAACCGGCTTGCCGCTCACCTCCGGCCGGATTCGCGATCGCGGACGCGGGCTCGGAGCCGGTCGAAGTAGTCCGCATCGGCCGTGTCCGCCCGCGGCGACATTGCGCCTTCGAGAAGCAAGCCGCGCAAGTGCTGGCGATCCTGGTCCTTGCGGATGAGTTCGCGAACATACTCGCTCGAGGTGCTGTAGCCGCGCGAGCTGACCTGGTCGTCCACGAAGGACTTGAGGGCCTCGGGAAGCGATATGTTCATCGTGGTCACGATGCAACGCTAGCGATATTGGCAAGGTTTGGCAAGAAGCCTCCTGACTGCGTACTACCCGCATCCGCACCGTTTGCCCGGCGGTTGCATCGCGGGGCCGCCTCCGGCACCTTTCCGCGCGATGCACGCCCCGGAACACCATCCCCCGCGGATCCAGTCCCTCCTCCTCGCGGCGGCCGCCGTCGTCATCGTGGTGGCGGGTCTCAAGGCGGCCCAGGCCGTCGTCAACCCGTTCCTCCTCGCCGTCTTCATCGCGGTCATCAGCACCCCGTCCATCTTCTGGCTCGAGTCGCGGGGGCTCCCGCGCGCCCTCGCCCTCCTCGTCGTCATCCTCGTCGTGGTCGGCGCGCTGCTCGGGCTCTCGGTCGTCGTCGGCGCCTCGATCAACGACTTCACGAACGACCTTCCGCGCTACACCGAGCGCCTCAAGGGCCAGTTCGGCGCCGTCGTCGCGACCCTCGAGGGGCTCGGCATCGAGCTCCCGCGGGACCGGGCCGGGGTCCTCGACCACGTGAGCCCCGCCTGGGCGCTTCAGCTCGCGGGAGACGTCTTCAACAGCTTCGGGGTGGTGCTCGCGAACGCGTTCCTCATCCTCCTCACCGTCGTCTTCATCCTCCTCGAGGCGTCGTCCTTCTCCGGGAAGCTCCACGCCATCGCCCGCGACGCGCACCTGACGCGCGCGAGCGTCGACGCGTTCACCGGGACCGTCCGGCGCTACCTCGCGATCAAGAGCCTCATGAGCCTCGGGACGGGGGCGGCGGTGTGGCTCTGGCTCACGATCCTCGGGGTCGACTACCCGGTCCTCTGGGGGCTCCTCGCCTTCCTCCTCAACTACGTCCCGAACATCGGGTCGATCATCGCGGCGGTGCCCGCGGTGCTCCTCGCCCTGGTGCAGCTCGGCCCCGGGGCGGCGGCCTGGGCGGCGGCGGGCTACCTCGCGGTCAACGTCCTCTTCGGGAGCGTCCTCGAGCCGCGGTTCATGGGGCGGGGGGTCGGCCTCTCCGCCCTCGTCGTCTTCCTCTCCCTCGTCTTCTGGGGGTGGGTGCTCGGCCCGGTCGGGATGTTCCTCTCCGTCCCCCTCACCATCACGGCCAAGATCGCGCTCGCCGCGAGCGACGAGACGAGGTGGGCCGCGGTCCTCCTCGGGACGGGCGGCGAGGCGGCGACCGCCTCGGACGCGATCGGCGGCGGGGAGACCCAAGGGGCATCGGCGCCCGAAGAGGGCGACGAGGCGACGGCAGACGACGCGGTGGAACGCTGACCAACCGGCGCGAGCCGGGTCCGGGCCGTCGGGGTCCGCGGATGGTCGAATATCAGCCCGAGATTGCGTTCAACCTCGCCCGCGAACTCACGGCGAAAGCCCGTGCGCCCGGCGCTTGCCGGCGAACATCCGTTCGAGCCGTGCGTCCATCTCATCCGGGCTGATGAACTCGCCCTTCTCGCGGCGGGACACGAGTTCTCGAAGCGCGCCGATTTCCAGCGCCTCGGCATCCGTTCGTTGGCGGAGCAGGTCGATGGCCTGCTGCAGGACGGCGCTGAGGCTAGCGTAGCGCCCGGCCTCTACCAGCGCCATCGCGAAGGCGTACTGCTCGTCGGTGAGCGAGATTGGGGACTTGACAGTCACGAGCGCCTCCCTGTCGTCACGATGATGCTCGGTGGCACCGAAGAGATTGGCAGATTCTCGCCCGCATGTCTCGCCGATTCTCGTCCGCGGCGGGGTATCGTTGAAGGACGAGATCTTCGGCGCGGTCGCCGACGGCGCGCGCCATCACTCGGGCCGGCAGAGCGCGCATCGGTAGAGTGCGGGTCGGCCGGGGCCGGGGTCGGGCACGAGGGCCGGAGGCGGGGCCGGGATCGGGACGAGGCATGGGAACAGGAGTCGGGCGAATGGGGAATCGGCTTGAGGGCAAGACGGCGATCGTCACGGGGGGCGGGTCGATCGGGCCCGGGATCGGCAACGGCAAGGCGGCGGCGGTGCTGTTCGCCCGGGAGGGTGCGCGCGTGATGGTCGTCGACGTGAACCTCGACGCGGCCGGGGAGACCCGGCGCCTCATCGAGGATGAGGGGGGATCGTGCTTCACCTCCCGGGCGGACGTGAGCGTGGCGGCGGACTGCGAGCGCATCGCCCGCGAGTGCGTTCGCGAGTACGGCCGGATCGACATCCTGCACAACAACGTCGGCATCGAAATCCCCGGCGGCATCCTCGAGATCACCGAGGACGACTGGGACCGCACCCTCGATGTCAATCTCAAGAGCGTCTTCCTGATGTGCCGGGCGGTGGTGCCTCGAATGGTCGAACAGGGCGGCGGGTCGATCGTCAACATCTCCTCGATCAACGGGATCCGCACGCTCCCGGCCCTGTCCGGCGCCTACGGCGCGTCGAAGCTCGGCATGGTGGCCCTCACCCGGGAAATCGCCGTCGAGTTCGCGGCAAAGGGGATCCGGTGCAACGCGGTGCTGCCCGGCATGATGCGCACGCCGTTCGTCGAGGCGTCGCTGACGGACGCGTGGGGAGGCGATGTCGCGGACATGATGCGACAGCGCGACGCGATGGTGCCGGTCGGCCGGCAGGGCGAGCCGTGGGACGCGGCGCACGCCGCGCTCTTCCTCGCTTCGGACGACGCCGCCTACGTCACGGGCACGACGCTGGTCGTCGACGGGGGGCTCACCTCCGGGGTGCGAACGGCGCCGTAGGGTGAACCGCGGTGCGGAGCGGCGCACCGCGCTCGCGAGCATCGAGATGGAAGCGGTTTCTCCTCGCGATGAGGGGGTTGCGGATCTCGGGCCCTCGACCTCGCGAGGGTGGTCGAAGCGCGCCCGACAGGGCCTCAGTGGTCGCGGAGGAGGGCGCCGCAGCCGTAGATACGGTCCTCGACTCCGATCGCCCGGTAGGCGTGCCAGATGATGGCGGTGTTGATGGCGATGACCGGCTTCCCGAGCCAGCTCTCCGCTTCCGCCGCGAGCCCCACCATCGAGAGGTTGGTCCCCACCTGAACGATGGCGTCCACGTCCGGGCCGTCGATATCGCGGAGCACCGGGCGTAGCTCGTCCGGGGTCACCGCCGCGATCGCCGTCGCGCTCGGGCACTCGAGGTCCACGTAACGGGTGACCGGGAAGCCCGACTCCTCGAAGAACCGCACGATCTGCTCGCGCATGATCGGCTGGTACGGGGTGAGCACCGCGATACGCCGCACCCCGAGCGCGGTGAGCGCGTCGGCGCAGGCCTCCGCCCCGGTCGTCACGTCCAGCCCGGTCAGTTGCCGCGCCCGCTCGAGGAACGCCGCGTTGCCGTCCCGCCCGCCCCAGAAGGTCGGGGCCGACATCCCCATCACGAGGTAGTCGGGCTCGCAGGTCATGACGTCCCGCACGGCCACCTCGAACGCCTGGCCCACCTGCTCGAGGAGCGCCGCGAAGGCATCGTTCGAGTCGAGGGCGGGGCGCTCGATGTACATCCGCCCGGTATGGAAGGTGACCCCGGGCACGCGGAAGAGGTGATTGAAGTCGGCCTCCACAATGGTGTTCGTGGAGGGGACGATGGTCGCGAGCTTGGCGCGGAATGCGGCGACGTCAGGCATGGCGGTCAGCGAGCCTCCTCGTTCTCCGGCCTCGGGGCGGCGCGGGGTCCGCGGGATTCTCGCATGCCGCTTCCGTGCCCCTCCTTCTCCTTCACTCCCCGATCACCGGCCACCGCATCGCTTCGCTCAAGTTGAGGCGCCGGATGCGGGCGCGGATGCTTGCGCGCGCGGCCGCGCAGGCCTCGCGCTCGTCGAGGCGGGTGCTGCGGCCCTCGTCGATCACCACCTCGCCGTTCACGACCACGGTGCGGGCGTGGGCCTGGCCGCGGCACGTGAGCACCGCCTGGTGCACCGGGTTCGCGGCGGGGAACGCCTCGGGGGCGTCCGGGTTGGTGACCACGAAGTCCGCGCGCTTGCCGGGCTCGAGACTGCCCGTCATCTCGCCGAGGCCGGCGGCGCGCGCCGCGTTGATGGTGAGCATCTCGAGAATCGTCTCCGGGGCGAGCGGCTCGCCCGCGTTCGCGGCGACGAGCTGCGCGGCGAGGGCCTCGTCGCCGAACGCGCTGCTCCGCGCGCTGTCGCTGCCGAGGGTGACGTTGACCCCACGGCGGAGCAGCTCCGGCATCCGGCACTCGACCTTGCCCGCGAGACCCATCGCGAGATGGGGAATCGGGCACCACACCACCGAGCATCCGCGCTCCGAGACGATGTCCACGTCCTCGTCGGTGAGGGTGTTCATGTGGACCAGGGTGGAGCCGGCGTGAAGCACCCCGAGCGAGTCGAGGTGCGCGATGCGCGAGCGCCCCAGCCGCTCGGTCTCCGCCCGGGCGGAGGCGATCTCGTAGGCTTCGTGCTGGTGGAGCACCACGCCGTGCTCGCGGGCGAGCGCGTCCGCCCGCCGCACGAGCTCGTCGCTCGCGGTGCCGAGGCCGTAGAGGCAGAGGAAGCCGTGCTGACGCCCGTCCGGGTCCTCGTTGCGATGGAGCTCGCCGCCGAGCCCGGCGACGCAGCGCGCGAAGTCGGGCGGGGCGCGCGCGAAGAGCGCCCGGCTCTCGAGCGAGGCGAGCTGGTGCATGACCGTCACGTCGTCCCACAGGTAGGGCTCGGAGAGGCAGATGCGGATGCCGGCCGCGTCGGCCGCGTCGGCCGTCGCCCCGGTGTCGAACGCCGTGCCGGCCTCCACCACGCCCGTATAGCCGGCATGGAGAAGCTGGAGCGCGGTCAGAGTCGTCGCCGCCGCCTCGTCCTCGCTCGTGACGTCGGCCTTCCACGTCGCGTAGTTGACGCCGCTTGCGGGGTCGTCCGCCTCGTTGGCGAAGACGCCCCGGCAGCCGGCCCCCACCACGTGGTTGTGCGCGTCGATGAACCCCGGGTGGACCGCCGCCCCCCGGGCGTCGATGGTGCGGGCGGCGCGCAGCCCCAGCCCTTGCATCACTTCGCGTTCCGGCCCGACCGCGACCACGCGCGTGCCGCGCACCGCCACCGCTCCCGGCGAGAACACGCGGCGCTCCGCGTCGACGCTGATGACGTACGCGTTGTGGACAAGTAGATCGCAGTGCCGATCATCGTTCATGGGCTTCGCCTCGCGGCGCGCGCGAAGGCGTCCGCGTCGAGCTCGACGCCGAGGCCCGGCCCCTCCGGAGCGAAGGCGAAGCCCGATTCGAAGCGAAGCGGCGTCGCCAGCAGGTCCTCGCTCTGGTAGAGCGACCCGCACGTGTCGCTGTCGAAGTCGAGGTTCGGCATCGCGAGCCCCAGGTGGATCTGCGCGGCGGTGCCGATGCCGAGCTCGGGCATGCTCCCGATCATGCAGCCGAGCCCCGCCTGCTCGGCGAGGGTGAAGATGCGCGCCGCGTTCTGGATGCCCCCCGACTCGGTCACGTAGACGTTGAGCACGTCCGCCGCCTCGCGGCGGATCACCTCCATCGCGTCCCGGGGATGGCCGACGGACTCGTCGGCCATGACGGGGATCGACACCGAGGCGCGGACCTCGGCCATCGCGTGGAGGTCGTGCGCCGGCATCGGCTGCTCGAGCATCTCGGGGTCGTGGTCCATGATGCGCTCGACGAAGCGAATCGCCTCCTTTGCGCTTCGCATCGCCATGTTCGCGTCGACCCGCACCCGGTGGGTAGCGCCGACCGCTTCGCGCACTTGGCGCACCGCCTCGACGTCGGTCTCCATGCCCTGGCCGGTCTTGACCTTGACGGTGCGAAAGCCCTCCCGGGCGCGCTCGAGCGCGTATTGCGCCATCTCGACCGGCTCGCCGTGCGGCACCGAGTAGCTGAGGGGGATGCGGTCGCGCACCCGGCCGCCGAGGAGGGTGTACACCGGCACCCCGAGCGCCTTGCCGGCGATGTCCCACAGGGCCATTTCCACGCCCGCGATCGCGAGCTGGCCGTCGGGAAGCTCTGTCTCCATGACCCGGAGCGCGCGCGTCAACTCGAGCGGGTCGCGGCCGACGAGGGCGGGAGCGAGGCGTTCGTCCACGTCGCGGCAAAGAAGCGGGCCGCGCCGCGCGAACACGCTCGAGAGCTCGCCGAGGCCCGTCAGGCCTTCGTCGGTGTGCACTTCGACGATCCCGTGCTCGGAGACGGCGCTCGGCCCGAGCGCGGTGCGGGGGACCGCGCCGAAGGCCGGCCGGCGCGGAACGAAGACCGGCGTGGTCTCGATCGCGGTGATCTTCATGTGTGCCAGAGCGCCTCCTGCAGCAGGGCCTCCGCGACGCCTTCGCCGGCGGCCGCGAGGAGGCGTTCCCCCTTCTCGGCGGTCGCCGCGGCGGGGACCCCGAGCACGCCCGACTCGGTCATCTCGTCGAAGCCCCGGAAGCGGTAGACGCCCCCGGACGTGCTCAGGTTGCGGCCGCCGCCATCCACGCGGGCCATCTCCTCGCGATCGACGAGCCCCGGCTCGAGCGCGAGCATCATCGAGGTCTCCGCCTCGCAGGCGTGGGAGACCCCCGGCTGCGCGTCGAGGATCTCCCCGAACGCGCGGGCGACGCTCTCCACCGTCCAGTAGGTGGCGCTCACCACGGCGATGCCCAGCTCGCGCTTGAGCTCGCCCGCGATGACGTCGAGGGCCTTGATGTTGCCGCCGTGGCCGTTCAGGAGGGCGAGGCGCCGGAAGCCGTGGCGCTCAAGGGACGCGCACACGCAGCGGATGAGCGCGTGGAAGGTGGCGAAGTCCAGGGTGATGGTGGCGCCGAAGCCCATGTGGTGCTCGGCAAGCCCGCACCACACGGTGGGCGCGACGACCACCGACTGCTGCTCCGAAATGCGCGCCGCCGCCCGTTTCGCGACCTCGGCCGCGAGGCGCGCGTCCACCTGCACCGGCAGGTGGGGGCCGTGCTGCTCGGTCGAGCCGACCGGAACGATCACCATCGCATCGGCCTCGGCCAGCGCCCGCAGCTCCGGCGCCCGCAAATCGTGCCAGGCAATCCCGCTCATGTGCTCCTCCCCCTTGCCGTCCCCTTGCCGCTCCGCGGAGACTTCGCGGCGGCGGGCGCCGGGTCCTGTCGGCCGAGACTTCGCCCCGCTCACGGACCCGTCGGCCCGCGTGGAGGTCGGGGTAATTCTCGGGCTCTTCCCAATGTACTGAAATGCGCGGACCGGCGGAAACGCACCGCACCTGCCCTGCGAGCCCGGAATGCGGTAGGGTCCGTTCGAGGACGCGCCCGGGAGCCCGGTCCCTCCAGGCGCGGGGAGCAATCAACCATGAAGCGCGACTACACGCGGATCGCCGTCCTGTTTCCGCCCTACGGCCTGGTTCACAACGAGCTCTGCCGCCTCGCCGGCGAACGCGGCGCCGAGGCGGTCATCTTCCGGGTCCCCGCCGGGGACGCGCCGGTGGACCCCGAGTCCTTCGTCGGCAACCCGGACGCGAACGTGCGGGCCCTCCAGACGATGGGCGCGCTCGACACGCTGCGCCGGGTGGCGGCCGAGACGACCACCGTGTATCCGGACGTCGTCGCCTGGGCCTGCACCTCGGGCAGCTTCATCGGCGACGGGCACACCCTCGACACCCAGGTCGAGGTCATGCGGGAGGCGGCGGGGGTGCCGGCGACCACCACCTCGGTGGCCATCGTTCACGCGTTGCGACGGCGGAACCTCGCGCGATTGTGCGTGTTGACGCCCTACGTCCGGGAGGTGGGCGAGCCCTTCATCGGATTCCTTCAGTCGCACGGATTCGAGGTCCTCGCGCACGGTCACGCGGGGCGCGACCACGACGAGGAAATCGGGATGCTGACGCTCGACGACTTCGCGCCGCTCGTCGAAGCGGTCTGGCGGCCGGGGGCGGAGGCCATCGTCATCCCCTGCACGGCGGTCCGGGTCGGCGCCATCGCGGAAGGGCTGGGCGCCGCCTGGGGCGTCCCGGTGATCCTCGCGAACCCCGCCACCCTCGATCACGCGGTGGAGCTTGCCGCGCGCGCCTGAGCCGGGCGGCGGCGTCGGCGCCTCCGGCACGGGAGGCAAGCGCCCGCGCCGGCCCGGCAGTGGCGGAACCTGGCCGCCGGCCGCCGCCGGCTACGCTTCCCCCTCGAAGAGGCGGCGGGCGGTCTCGCCCGTGATGTTGTCGATGTCGCGATCGCCGATGACGCCGCGGTGGTGCACCCGGAAGGTGTCGAGGGTCTGGCGGTAGTTGCAGAATCGCTCGACGTTGGGCATGTCGGTGCCCCACATCAGGCGGTCCGAACCGATCTTCTCCACGAGCTGTTCCGTCGCGGAACGGAGCTCGAGGTAGGGATAGTCCCACACGTTCCCGAGCGCGATGTGGTACAGGAGCTGCAGCTTCGCGCCGGACACGCGAAAGGGCTCGAAGATCGCGTCGGGAAAGGAGAGCCGGTCACCGTCGATGAACAACCGCCACGCAAACCCGTGGGTGAGCACCGCCGGCACCTCCGGGTAGCGCTCGAGCCAGCCCTGCCAGACACGCAGTTGTTCCAGGTAGCTGTCGGGCTCGGGCCCCTGGCCGTGGGGGACGATGGTGAACAGGATCGGGCGTCCGAGCGCGGCGACCCCGTCCCAGAAGGGCCGGCAGGCGGGGCCGTCCCAGGGAGCGTGGTTTCCGCTCCGGTAGCGCGCGTTGACCACGAACTGGAGCCCCGCCAATCCATTCGCGTAGGCACGCTCCACCTCCCGCCCCTGGCCCTCCGGGTCGGTGTCGATCTCCCATTCCTTGATGCTCGCGAGCCCGATGAGCCGGTCGGGAAAGCGCCGCACGCAGTCGGCGGTGTAGTCGTTCAACAGTCCCAGGATGGGGTTGGTGTGCAGCACCGCCCGCTCCACCCCGAGGTAGTCCATCTGCGCGACCAGTGTCTCCGGGGAGTGGGAGGAATCGACCGTGTAGGGGGGCAGGTACTGCTTCGCGTAGTCCTCGCCGTCCACCGTCCACACCAGGCGGCCGTGGCCGCCGGATCGGAACGCCACGTCCTTGAGCGCGGCAATCGTGCCGTCGTCGTCCGGCTCGGCGAGCATGGAGTTGTCCCCGGCGAGGGCACGGTCGCGCAGCCGCCACACCGGCTGGTGGTGGTCCGCCATCTCGCGCTGGACGTAGCGCAGGTGCTCCGCCGCGCTCGCAAAGCCGTTCGCTTCGCCGAGCGGAGGAAAGCAGTAGGCGTGGCCGTCGATGATCATGTCGGCTCCTCTCGGGTGGGCCCGCTCCGCCGCGCGCGGAGCGCCCTTTCAGTCTCGAATCTCGGTTCCCTCGCCGGCGCCCGCGCGGTCCCCGAGGTCTACTTGATCCGGCCGCGGGCGAGCACCGGCCAGGTCGTCTCGACCCGATCTCCGCGGGTCGCCACCACCTCGTCGTGCAGGAAGACGGTGGTGTCGCCGTAGCCGACGATCCATTCCAGCCGGTCCCCGACCGCGAGCGAGGTGTTGGGTTCGGTGAGGTTGATGACGCCGTGCTCGGCGCTCAGGCGCACCGTGTCGACGTGGTCGAGGTCGATCGGGCGCGGCATCGCGATGTCGACGCTCATCGCCTTGCGCCCCGCGTCGGTGATGATGCGCCGCGGGGTCGGCCGGCTCGTCACCGTGGACATCACGGTGAGCGCGAACGGATGCTCGATGCCCCAGCTCTCGTAGAGCACGTCGCTGAAGATGCCTCCCCCGGCCTGGATCTCGGTGATCCCCTCGATGCCGGCGGTGATCCGGAAGGTGCCCGTGCCGCCGCAGCTCACGATTCCGGCGTCGAGACCGGCCGCGCGGCACTCGCGGGCGGTGGCGACGAGCCTGCCCACCGCCTCCTCGCAGCATTGTCGCCGCTCGTCCATCGGCCGCCCGAGGCAGTGCGCCTCCCACGCCATCAGGCCGCA
>JAJECB010000350.1 GCA_022822245.1 Gammaproteobacteria bacterium | reverse complement strand
AACAGTCAAAGAACGCATCCGCCCTGGCGCCCTTACCTTCTGCGGTACCGGGTGAGGTTGAATTACTTTAAGCTATGCGACTGACCGCGAGCTGGATGCACGCATGGCCACGACCGCGATCGACACCCTTCGCTTCGCACGGAAGCTCAAGCAGGCCGGCGTTCCGGACGAGCAGGCCGAGGCCATGGCTTCGGCGCTCGGCGAGGAGCTGACCGAGCACCTGGCCACCAAGGCGGATCTCCTGCTCGTCAAGTGGATGCTCGGCTTCAACCTTGCGTTCACCGTCACCATCCTCTGGCGCATGCTCGATCTCGCCTGAACGGCCCCCGAGACCGGCGCCTCCGCCGCACAACCGCCCGCGAGGCCGGGTCAGAGCTTCGCGATGCGCTCGACGAGGAGGGCGAGCACCCCCTCGCCGTCGGCCTCCGTCACCCAGCGGGCGTTCGGCGCCCGGCCGGTCACCCCCCACCAGTCGACCACCGTCTCCCCGAGCGTGTGGGTCCCCTCGGTCTCCACCGCGACGGGGACGGACTCGGTGGCGAAGAGGTCCGGGCGGATCAGCCAGGCGATCGTGCACGGATCGTGGATCGGCGAGCGGTCCGGGCCGAAGCGCCCCCCGCGGCTCCCCGCGGCGGGATGGAGGAGGGGAGCAAGGCGGCGGGCCACCTCCCCGCCGGTTCCGGCGAGGCGCTCGGCGTGGCGCGGGGCGGCGAGCACCTGGTGGGTGACGTCGAGGCCGTGCACGGTGAGCGGGCGCCCGCACTCGAAGACGACCGCGGCGGCGTGCGGGTCCGCCCAGACGTTGAACTCGGCGGCGGGGGTCACGTTGCCGCCCGCCGACGAGGCCCCGCCCATCACCACGATCTCGCGGACCTTCGCCACCAGCTCGGGGTGCCCGACGGCGAGCAGGGCGAGATTGGTGAGCGGGCCGATGGCGACGAGGGTGATCTCTTGGTCGCCGCTCGCCTCCAGGGTCTCGGCGAGGAACCCGACCGCCCGATGGGACTCGATCGGCCCGGCCGGCATCCCCACCTCGACGCCCTCGAGCCCGCTCTCTCCGTGGTGCCGGGTCGCGGTCTCGAGCTCCCGCACCAGGGGGCGCGCGGCGCCCGCGTGCACCGGGAGGTCCGGGAAGCCGCAGAGTTCGCGGAGGAAGCGGGCGTTGCGGTACGTCACCTCGAGCGGGACGTTGCCGGCCACCGCGGTGATCCCCGCGAGATCGATCTCCGCCGGCGAGGCGAGGGCCATCGCGATCGCGAGAGCGTCGTCCCGGCCGGGGTCGCAGTCGAGGATGATGCGGTGGCGGCTCGTGCTCATGAGGGTCCTCTCTCTCGTTCTCGCGTCGGATCGGCGGGGGCCGGCCGATGGCGTCGGTGGCGCCTTCGCGTCGTGCCGCCCGCGCCGCTCAGGCCGACGCCCGGCTCCGGATCGATGCGACCCGCTCGTGGATCCACACCTCGGCGCGGCGGTTGAGCTCGGTCGGGCTCGCGTCCCGGGTGTCGATGGCCGGCCCGATCGCGAGCCGGATGGTCCCCGGGCGCTTGATGAAGCGTCGCCGCCGCCAGAAGTCCCCGGAGTTGTGGGCGATCGGCACGATGGCGCGCCCGGTGCGCTTGGCGAGAAACGCCCCACCGCGGTGGAACGGCCGGAACTCGCCGGGAGCGAGCCGGGTCCCCTCCGGGAACACCACCACCCAGGCGCCGTCGTCGAGGCAGCGGGCGCCCTTGCGGACGAGCGCCCGCATCGCTTCGGTTCCCGCCCCGCGGTCGATGGCGATGGGGCGGAGGAGGGCGAGCCCCCACCCGAAGAACGGTATGCGAAGGAGCGAGCGCTTGAGCAGCCACGTCTGCGGGGCGAACAGGGTCTGAAGGGCGAGGGTCTCCCACATCGACTCGTGACGGCAGAGCACGACGGCCGGCTCGCGCGGGAGGTTCCCCGCCCCCTCCACGACGAAGCGAAGCCCGCAGGCGACCCCGAGCCACCAGAGGTTGAACCGGCTCCAGCGGGTGATGAAGCGGTAGCGGGCGCGGTAGGGGAGCGGCGCGGTGAGGGGAGCGAGGAGGGCGAACACGACGGTCGAGACCGCGAGCCCCGCGAAGAAGGCGGACGAGCCCGCTGCTTCCCGGAACGTGGGCCGCGGCGCGGACCCCGGACGGGTTTCGCGAGTCGGGTCGGCGGCGGGGTCGGCCAAGCTCGGGCCGTCACGCCTTCAGGCGCGAGATGTCGGCGGTCTCGAGGAAGAGGTCCCCGATCCGGGCGAGGAGGGCGAGCCGGTTCCCCCGGACCGCCGGGTCGTCGGTCAGGACCTGGACCCGGTCGAAGAACTCGTCGACGCCCTCGCGAAGCCCCGCGAGGGCGGTCATCGCCTCGCTGTAGTCGCCGCGCGCGAGGAGCGCCTCCACCCCCGGAGCCACCTCCGAGACGCGCTCCGCGAGGCTTCCCTCCGCCGGCTCGGCGAAAAGGACCGGGTCCACCTCGGAGCGGCGGCGGGGCGCCCCCCCGGGATCGGGATCGATCTCGTCCACCTGCCGCAGGATGTTCGCGATCCGCTTGTTGGCCGCCGCGAGGCTCGCCGCCTCGGGGAGGGCCCGGAACGAGCGCACCGCGTCCATCCGCCGCACGAAGTCGAGAGGCCGGGTGGGCCGGCGCGCATGGACGGCCGCGAAGACGTCCGGCGGTGCGTCCGACCAGCCCCGGAGGCGCTCCACCACGAACTCGAAGACCTCGCCCGCGAGCGCTTCGTGGCCGGCGTCGAGCCGCTCGCCGTAGCCCTCGACGGCGTGCCCGACGAGGGCCTCGAGGTCCGCGTCGATCTCCGCCTCGACGAGGATCCGGAGCACTCCGAGAGCGCTCCGGCGGAGCGCGAAGGGGTCCCGGTCGCCGGTCGGGCCGAGGCCGATGCCGAAGATGCCGGCCAGGGTGTCGAGCCGCTCCGCGAGGGCGAGGGCGCGCCCGGCCGCGGTGGCGGGGATCGCGTCCCCGGCGAAGCGCGGAAGGTATGCCTCCTCGATGGCGTCCGCGACCTCGTCGGGCTCCCCGCCCTCGCGTGCGTAGCAGGCGCCCATGTACCCCTGGAGATCGGGGAACTCGCCGACCATGGCGGTGACGAGGTCGCACTTGCCGAGCTCGGCCGCGCGCGCCGCGGCGGCGGTCTCGTCCGGGTCCAGCCCGGCGGCGCGCGCCACGTGGCGGACGAGGACCGTCACCCGGTCGGACTTCTCGGCCATCGATCCGAGCCGTTCCTGGAACACGACCCCTTCGAGGGCCGCGCGGTAGTCGGGAAGGGGCCGCTCCCGGTCGGCGCGGACGAAGAACTCCGCGTCCTGGAGGCGGGGCCGCACCACCCGCTCGTTCCCGGCCCGGACCGCGTCCGGCCGGCGGCTCTCGACGTTGCTGACGGTGACGAAGGAGGCCCGCAGCCGGCCGTCCCCGTCCTCGACCGGGAAGTAGCGCTGGTGGCCCTGGAGGGTGGCCGTGATCACCCCGCGCGGCAGGTCGAGGAAGCGTTCCTCGAACCGGCCGGCGACCGCCACCGGCCACTCGACGAGGGCGGTCACCTCGTCTAAGAGGTCGTCCCCCGCGACCGCGCGGCCGCCGAGCGCGGCGGCGGCGTCCCCGACGAGCCCCTCGATGAGGCGGCGGCGTTCGCCGAAGGAGGCGAGGACGCGCCCGGGACTCCGGAGCTTCTCGACGTACTCGCCGGGGTCCGCGAGGGGAATCGGGTCCGGGTGGTGGAAACGGTGGCCGCGGGTCTCGCGCCCGGCCCCCACCCCGAGGATGGTGGCCTCGACGACCTCGGTTCCGAGGAGCAGCACGAGCCAGTGGACCGGCCGCACGAACTCCGCGTCGCCGTCTCCCCACCGCATGCGGCGCGCGATGGGAAGCTCGCCGAGGGCTGCCTCGATCACCCCCGGAACGAGGTCCGAGGCAGGTCGCGGCGGCTCCTCGACCCGATGCACGAGCCAGGCCCCCCTGGGCGTCTCGAGCTGCCCGAGGGCGCCCACGTCCACCCCGCAGGAGCGGGCGAACCCGAGCGCGGCCCGGGTCGGCTCGCCGTCGGCGTCGAACGCCTGGCCAAGGGCCGGCCCCCGGCGCTCGCGCGCCTGTCCGGGGACGCGGTCCGGCACGCCGCGCGCGATGAGGGCGAGCCGGCGGGGGGTCGCGAAGGGCTCGACCGTGCGGCAGGCGAGCCCGGCCCCCGCGAGCCCCTCGCGCACCGCGGCCGCGAACGCCTCGGAGAGGCCGCGCAGGCTCTGCGGCGGGAGCTCTTCGGTGCCGATCTCCGCGAGGAGGTCGCGCCGTCCGGCCTCAGTCATCGGCCGCCGCCCCGGCCGCCACGGACCCCGTGCGCCGCAGCAGGGGGAAGCCGAGCTGCTCGCGCCGGGCGAGCCAGGCGCGGGCCGTTCCCCGCGCGATCGCCCGCACCCTGAGGAGGTAGCGCTGGCGCTCGGTCACCGAGAGCGCCCCCCGCGCGTCGAGGAGGTTGAAGACGTGGGATGCCTTGAGGACCATCTCGTAGGCGGGGAGCGGGAGCTCGGACTCCGCGAGCCGGCGGCTCTCCGCCTCGCAGGTCTCGAACCAGTCGAACAGGGTATCGACCGGTGCGTGGGTAAAGTTGTAGGCGGACATCTCCTGTTCGTTCTGGAGGTGCACGTCGCCGTAGGTCACCCCGTCGGTCCAGGCGAGGTCGTAGACGCTGTCCACTCCCTGGAGGTACATCGCCACCCGTTCCAGGCCGTAGGTCATCTCGGCCGTCACCGGGCGGCAGTCGATGCCCCCCGCCTGCTGGAAGTAGGTGAACTGGGAGATCTCCATCCCGTTCAGCCACACCTCCCAGCCGAGTCCCCACGCCCCGAGGGTGGGCGACTGCCAGTTGTCCTCGACGAAGCGGATGTCGTGCACCAGGGGATCGATGCCGAGGGCCTCGAGGGAGCCGAGGTAGAGGGCCTGGACGTCGGGCGGGGAGGGCTTGAGGACCACCTGGTACTGGTAGTAGTGCTGGAGCCGGTTGGGGTTCTCCCCGTAGCGTCCGTCCGCCGGGCGCCGCGACGGCTGCACGTAGGCGGCTCGCCACGGCTCGGGGCCGATCGCGCGCAGGAACGTGGCGGGGTGGAACGTGCCCGCCCCCACCTCCATGTCGTAGGGCTGCTGGAGCACGCAGCCCTCGGCCGCCCAATAGGCGTCGAGGGCCAGAATCATGTCCTGGAACAGCATGGCGTGGAGGTGGTCGCGGGTCGCTCGCGTCGGGGGCCGCAAGTATAGCCGCGCGGTCCGGAGGGGACGACGGGCCGGAAGGCCAGCAACTTCTGATTTCCGCACACATGTGTGACAATGCACACATGGATACCACGATTCGCAATCTCGATCCCCGCGCGTATCGCGCCCTCAAGGCGCAGGCGTCGCTCGAGGGCAAGACGATCGGCGAGGCCGTCAACGAGGCGATTCGCGCGTACGTGAACTGGCCCGGCCGGCGCGCGAAGAGCGGCAGCCTCGGCTCGCTGGTCTCCGAGGAGTTCCCGCCGGGAAACGAGCGGCTGAGCGAGGAGATTGACGCCATCGTGTACGGCACCGGCGCCGCACGGTGATTGTCCTCGACTCGAGCTTCCTCATCGCGTTTCACAACCGTCGCGACGTTCACCACGCGGCGGCCGCGTCCGCGATGGCGGACCTTCGGCGCGGTGACTTCGGGCGCCCGTTGCTCATCGAGTACGTGTTTCTCGAAGTGGTGACCGTACTGCTCGCACGGCGTGGACATCGGACGGCGCTGGAGGTAGCGGACATCCTCATGGATGCCGAGGAAGTGGAATTCCTGCCCTGCTCCGACATCTTCGCGGCCGCGCTTCGCGAATTCCGCACCCGTGCCACGGCTCGGCTGAGCTTTGTCGATGCGGCAATCGTCGCGGCTGCGTTTCGGCACGAGGCGGAGTTCGTCGCGACGTTCGGCGAGGGGTTCCGCGGTATCGAGGGGCTCACCCCGATCCCGGCCCCGAATCCGCCGCTCCTCCCATAGCGTCGAGCGCACGGTCGAGGTTCGTGAACCACGCCGCCGCCGCCCGCTTCCTCCTCGCCGTGTGCTTCCTGGTGCTGTTCTTCAACGGCGGCGCGCGCTTCGCGATCGGGCTCCTCCTCCATCCCATGGCCCACGACCTTGCGTGGAGCCGCAGCGCCCTGTCGTTCAGCGTGACCGCGTTCATGGTGCTCTCCGCCTGCGCCCTGCCGCTGGTCGGCCGGCTCACCGACCGCTTCGGGGCCCGTACCGTGCTCGGGCTCGCGGTGCTCGTCTCGGCCCTCGGGCTCGCCGCCATGAGCGTCATCGAACGGCCCTGGGAGGCGCTTATCGTCTATGGCGTGGTGTTCGCGCTCGGCTCCGCGGGGACCTCCGTCACCCCCATCGGGGTGCTCCTCAGCCGCTGGTACCCGCACCGGTTGGGGATGGCCAACAGCATCGCGATCTCCGGCATGGGGGTGGGGCAGCTCCTCGTCATCTCGGTCCTCGCCGTTCAGCTCACCACCCTGGGATGGCGGGGGTCGTTCCTCGCTCTCGGGGCGGCGACCCTGGTGTGCGTGCTACCGCTCGTGCTCGTCGCGGGCCGGGCCGCGCCCCCGGCGCCGATCCCCGGTCGTGGCTCTGGCGCCCGCGCGTCTCCCGTGGCGGCGGTCGCGGCCCGGGAGCCGGGAACCCTGCGTGAGGCCCTCGCCTCGAAGCGGCTCCAGCTCCTCCTCGTCATCTACGCGATCTGCGGCTTCCAGGACTTCCTCGTCGCGACCCACGTGGTGGCGTTCGCCCTCGACGAGGGAGTCGACTTCCTGCTCGCGGGCAACATGCTCGCGTTCATGGGGCTGACCGGGCTCGCCGGGGTGCTCCTCGCCGGCGTGCTGAACGATCGCTTCGGCCCGGTGCTGCCCACGGTGCTGTGCTTCGTCCTTCGCATCGGCGTATCCGCGCTCGTCCTCGCGAGCCGCGAGCCGGCGGTCATCGTCGGGGCGGCCCTCCTTTACGGGGTGACCTTCTGGATGACCGCCCCTCTCGCCGTCGTCTTTGCCCGCGAGGTCGCGGGGCTCGCCCTTCTCGGCACGGTGAGCGGCCTCATCACCATGGTGCACCACGGGGCGGGGGGCGTCGGCGCGCTCGCCGGCGCATCGGTCTTCGACACGTACGGCTCGTACACAAACGCGTTCGCCGCGATGCTCGCCCTCTCCGTCATCGCCGTCGTCCTCAGCGCGTTTCTCGCGCGGCGAGACCGGGCGACGGGCGCACCCTGAGCTTCCGATCGGCGAGGTTCCCCCCGGTCGCCTCGGGCCGAGTACCATGCGCGCTCGCCAGGGAGGTCGGGCCAGGCGCCGGGAGCGATGACCGAGTGAATGGCGGACGGGTCCGGGGGGAGCGATGAACGGCAGCGACGGCGGCGCGCCCGCGACGGCCGCGGAACGGCTTCGCACCGGCGAGTTCATCCCCCTCGTCGCGCTCCTCTTCTCCCTCGTCGCCCTCGCCATCGACGCGATGCTGCCGGCGCTCCCGGTGATCGGGCGGGACCTCGGCGTGGTCCGCCCGAACGACGTCCAGTACGTCATCATCGCCCTCTTCCTCGGGCTCGGGGTCGGCCAGGTCTTCTTCGGCCCCCTCTCCGACCGGATCGGCCGCAAGCCCGCGATCTACGCCGGCCTCGGGGTGTTCATGGCGGGGTGCCTGGTCTCGGTCTGGGCGCCCACGTTCGAGGTGATGATCGCGGCCCGCGTCCTCCAGGGCATCGGCGTGGCGGCCCCGCGCATCGTGACCGTCGCCCTCGTCCGCGACCAGTACGGGGGCCGGCCGATGGCCCGCATCATGTCGTTCGCGATGGCCGTGTTCATCCTCGTCCCTGCCGCCGCCCCGGCCCTCGGGCTCGCCGTCATGCGGCTCGCCGGGTGGCGTGCGATATTCGTCGCCTTCTTCCTCATCGCGGTCGTCGCCTGCGCGTGGCTCCTCGCCCGGCAGCCGGAGACCCTCCCCCGGGACCGCCGGCGGTCGCTCTCCCCCCGGGTCCTCGGCCGGACGGTCCGGGATATCCTCGGCACGAGGGTCGCGATTGGCTACACGGTCGCGGCCGGCTTCGCGTTCTCGCCCTTCGTCGCGTACCTGAGCTCCGCGCCCCAGATGTTCGAGGAGGGGTACGCGGTGGGCGATCTCTTCGTCTTCTGGTTCGCGGTCCTCGCCCTCGTCATCGGGGTCGCCTCGATCGTGAACGGGCGCCTCGTCATGCGCTACGGGATGCGCCGGCTCTCGACCATCGCGGCCGGTGCCGTCACCCTTGCCTCCGCCGCGGGGTGGGTCGGCCTCTTTCCGTTCGACGGCCTCTTCCCGTTCTGGCTCTTCATGGCCTACTTCCTCTTCATCTTCGTCTGCGTCGGGATGCTGTTCGCGAATCTCAACGCGCTCGCGATGGAGCCCCTCGGCCGCGTCGCGGGGGTGGGGTCGGCCGTCGTCGCCTCGCTCGCCACGCTCATCTCGGTGCCTCTCGGGGGAGTCGTCGGACAGAGCTTCGACGGCACCCTGTACGCCCAGGTCGGCGCCTTCGCGATCTTCGGCGCCGGAATGCTCGCCGCCATCCGCTGGGCGGAGCGGAGCCGGGCTCCGCGCGCGGACGGCTGACGCCATTTCCCGCGCCCCTTCGCCCGGCCCGGCCCGGCGGGGCGGGCGCGGCATCGCGGGCGGTTCCTGTGGTACGGTTCGCGCCCTCGCGCCCGAACCCCCGGAGAAGGCCATGATCACCGCACTCGTCCAGTTCCCGCTCACCGAGGGCACGACCCTGGAGCAGGCCCGCGACGCGTACGAGGGGAGCGCCCCCAAGTACCGCGGCCTCGCCGGCCTCGTCCGCAAGTACTACCTGTTCGACGCGGCGACCGGCATCGGCGGCGGCTGCTACCTGTGGGAGAGCCGGGAGGCGGCGGAGTCCTTCTACGACGACGCGTGGAAGCGCTACATCGCCGACCGCTACGGGGAGGAGCCCCGGATCAGCTACTTCGAGACCCCGGTGGTCGTCGACAACACCCTCGAGGAGGCAGCGGCCGCCGACTGAGCGGTCCCGAAACGGCCGCCGCCGCCGCGTCTCCCCCCGGCCGCGGTCCTGGCCCGGACCTCCGCCGGGGCGGACCGGAGCGCACCCTGCCGGACCGACTCCGCC
>JAJECB010000075.1 GCA_022822245.1 Gammaproteobacteria bacterium | reverse complement strand
CGATTCCCCGCCATCGCCACCGGGGCCAAGGCATGGCTGAGCCATTCGCGGCCGCGCTGTCCCTCGGCGACGACTGGCACGAGGTGGCCGACGCGCTCGGGGGCCGGCTCGCGGGCGCCCCCGGCGGGCTCGGGCTCCTCTATACCGCCGAGTCCTTCGCGCCCCACCAGGGCGAGATGCTCACCGTGCTGCGGCGCCGGACCGGCGTCGAGGACTGGGTATCCGCCGCGGGATACGGAGTAATCGGAGCCGGCGAAGAGCACTACGGCGAGTCCGGGGCGGCCGCCCTCGTCCTCGACCTCCCCCCGGACGGCTACCGCCTCTTCGCGGGCGGCGCGGAGGCCGGACCCGAGCTCGCGGCGACGGAGCCGGATTGGCTCGCAGCGGCGGCAATGCCCCTCGCCCTCACCCACGTCGACCCCCGCCGCCCGGATGCGGCCGGAGCGGTGGAACGTCTCGCGGCCAGCACCGGCGGCTTCCTGGTGGGGGGCCTTACCGCCGCGGCGGGCGAGACCTCGCACGAGTCCGGCGGCGCCACCGGGACCCTGAGCGGCGTCGCCCTCTCGCCCGCGGCGGTCGAGATCGCGACCGCCCTCAGCCAGGGCTGCACCCCGCTTGGCCGGGCCCACGAGGTCACCCGGGGGAAGGACAACCTCCTCTTCGAGCTCGACGGCCGCCGGGCGCTCGACGTCTTCATCGAGGACATCGGCGAGGAGCTCGCCTCGGACCTGCGCCGGGTCGGCGGGCTCATCTTCGCCGCCCTGCCCGTCGCGGGCTCCGACACGGCCGACTACACGGTGCGCAACCTCGTCGGAATCGACCCGGGGAGCGGAATCGTCGCGATCGGCGAGACGGTGCCCGAGGGCGGCAAGGTCCTGTTCTGCCGGCGTGACCGGGAGACCGCGGTGGGGGACATGCGAAGGATGGCGGAGGACCTCAGGCGGCGGGTCGAAGGACGGGTGATCCGGGGCGGGGTCTACGTCTCCTGCGCCGCGCGAGGACCCAACCAGTTCGCCTCCCCGGAGAGCGAGACGGAGATCATCCAGGACGCTCTCGGCAGCTTCCCGATGGTCGGGTTCTTCGCCAACGGTGAGCTCAACCGGGACCGCATCTACGCCTATACCGGCGTGCTGACCCTCTTCCTCTGAGCCGGCCGGCGCCTCGCAAGGCCGGCGGGCGCGCCCGCCGGCTCTCCCCCCTAATGGAAGGTGATGACGCTGCGGGCGAGCTCGCCCCGCTCGAGCTCCGCCAGCGCCTCGTTGATCTCGTCGAGACGGATGCGGCGCGAGATCATGAGATCGAGGTGGAGCTTGCCCGCGAGGTAGAAGTCGACGAAGCGGGGCATGTCGATCCGGAACCGGTTCGAGCCCATGTTCGAGCCCTGGATCTTCCTCTCGTTGAGGAAGTCGGGTCCGTGGAGCTCGATCTTCGTGCCGACCGGGATCATCCCGATGATGGTCGCGGTGCCGCCCGCCCGGAGCATCCGGAAGCACTGCTCGGCGGCGAGCTTGTTGCCGATCGCCTCGAACGAGTAGTGCACCCCGCCGCCGGTCAGCGCCCGCACCCGGCGCACCGGATCCTCCTCCGAGGCGTCGATGACGTCGGTCGCGCCGAACGCCTTGGCGAGGTTGAGCTTCGAGCCGACGAGGTCGATGGCGATGATCCGGGACGCCCCCGCGATCGCGGCCCCGTTCACCGCCGCGAGCCCCACCCCGCCGCAGCCGACGACCGCGACGGTCGCCCCCGGCTCCACGGCCGCGGTGTGGAACACCGCCCCGACCCCGGTGGTGACCCCGCAACCGATAAGGGCCGCGCGATCGAAGGGCATGTCCTCGCGGATCTTCACCAGGGCGTGCTCGTGCACGATCATCTGCTCGGCGAACGAGGAGAGGTTCGCGAACTGGTGCACGGGTCCGCCGTCCGCGGCGCTAAGCAGCCCCGCGGAGTGCTCGGGGGCCTTGAGCACCTGGCAGAGCGACATGCGCCCGACAAGGCAGTGCTCGCACTCCCCGCAGAAGACGGAGAGGCACGTGATCACGTGGTCGCCGGGCTTGACGTAGGTGACCGCGTCCCCCACCGCCTCGACCACCCCCGCCGACTCGTGGCCGAGCACCACCGGGAATTCGTGGGGGTAGGCGCCGTTCACGAAGTGCAGATCGCTGTGGCAAACCCCGGTGGCCGCGGTGCGCACGAGCACCTCCCGCGACCTCGGCTTCGCGATGGAGACCTCCTCGATCTCGAGCGGCTTTCCGACCTCCCGCAAGACGGCTGCCCGCATCTCTTGTCCTCCTCATGACATTGCCCGGCCGTCCGTCGGACGACGCCAGGGACGCGATCTGATCTGACCGACAGCAATTTGACCAGCGCCTCCCCACGGGGTCAATTCGCCACCCGGGGGACCGGCGGTCACGCTCCACAAAGCGATCCCCGGAATCGAAATGCGGGGAATGGCGGCGGCCTCCCGGGAGGGTGGGCTTCCAGCCCGCGTCGCGCCGCGGGCGAGGATTGCGCCCGCGGGCAGGAGATGCCCACGCTCCCGGGAGGCGGTGGTCCCGCCCGAAGTTCGTGCGTGATCGGGAAGCGGTAGTGGGAAACTACTGACCGGGGAACGGGACAGCACGGATCAGGCGGGGCAGGCGTCGGAGGCCGCGTCCGGCGGGTCGCCCGCGCAGCGCCAGCAGGCGCCGAACTCGGGCTCGATCCACTCGCCGCAGGCCGGACACCGCCACGCCTCCTCGCCCGTCGGCTCGGCCGGCCGGGCCTCCTCGACGAGCGTGCGGGCGCGCGCCTCGTCGCCGTCCTCCACCACCCAGACCTCCGGCCAGCACTCCGAGGGCGGAAGCTCGCCCGCCCCGCCGAGCAGGTACTCGTTCTTGACGATGCACCCGATCCCGTGCTCCTCGAGGACCGCCCGGAGATAACCGGCCAGCATCGGGTCGTGGGAGGTGAAGACGCGCTTCACTCCGGCGTGCCTCCGGGCGGTTCCAGCGCTCCGGCAGGGCGAAGGTGGGGGAACAGGATCACGTCGCGGATCGAGGCGGCGCCGGTGAACAGCATCACCAGGCGGTCGATGCCGATCCCCTCCCCCGCGGTGGGCGGCATGCCGTACTCGAGGGCGGTGACGTAGTCCTCGTCGTACACCATCGCCTCGTCGTCGCCCCCGGAGCGCTGCCGCGCCTGATCGCGGAACCGCTCGGCCTGGTCGTCCGGGTCGTTGAGCTCGGAGAAGCCGTTCGCGATCTCCCGTCCCCCGATGAAGAGCTCGAAGCGATCGGCGACCTCCGGGTCGTCGTCGCTTCGCCGGGAGAGAGGCGAAACCTCGGTCGGATAATGGGTGATGAAGGTGGGTGCGATGAGCCTCGGCTCGGCCGCGTGCTCGAAGAGCTCGACGAGGGCCTTTCCGGGGCCCGCCTCGTCGCCGAGCGCGATGCCGCGGGCGCGGGCTGCCTCCCGGATCCGGCCGGGGTCGTCGAGGTCGTCCGGCCCGATCCCGGGGGCATGGCGAAGCACCGCGTCGCGGACGCTGAGGCGCTCGAAGGACGGCCCGAAGTCGATCCGGTGCCCCTGCCACTCCACGACGGCCTCCGCCTCGCCGTCGCCCCGTTCCCCGCGCCGCCCGGCCTCCGCCGCCGCGAGGGAGCGGAGCAGCTCCTCGGTAAGGTCCATGAGCTCCCGGTAGTCGGCGTACGCCTGGTAGAACTCGAGCATGGTGAACTCGGGGTTGTGCCGGGTGGAGAGCCCCTCGTTGCGAAAGTTCCGGTTGATCTCGAACACCCGCTCGAACCCGCCCACCACGAGGCGCTTCAGGTACAGCTCGGGGGCGATCCGGAGGTAGAGCGGGATGCCGAGGGCGTGGTGCCAGGTCTCGAAGGGGCGGGCCACCGCGCCGCCCGCAAGCGGCTGCATCATCGGCGTCTCGACCTCGAGGAAGCCCCGCTCGGCGAAGAAACGTCGCACGAAGTCCACCACCCGGGTGCGGGTGCGGAAAGTCTCGCGCGTCTCCTCGTTCATGATGAGGTCGACGTAGCGCCGCCGGTAGCGCATCTCCCGGTCGGTGAGCCCGTGGAACTTCTCGGGTAAGGGACGAAGCGCCTTCGCGAGCGGCCGCAGACCGTCCACGCGCAGCGACAGCTCGCCGGTCCGGGTGCGAAACGCGACCCCCTCCGCCCCCACGAGGTCCCCGATGTCCCAGCGGCGGAAGTCCCGGTACGCGCCCTCGGGAAGGTCGTCGCGCCGCAGGTAGAGCTGAAGGCGCCCGGAGCCGTCCTGGACGTGGGCGAAGCTCGCCTTGCCCATCACCCGCCGGCTCATCATCCGCCCGGCGATGCGGTAGCGGCGGGACCGGGACGCGAGGGCGTCGTCGTCGAGGCCCTCGCACTCGCCGCGGATGTCGGCCGCGGTCGCGGTGGGGCGGAAGTCGTTCGGGTAGGGGTTGCCGCCTTCGCGCAGGGCGGCGAGCTTCTCGCGCCGGCGCGCGACCTGCTCGTTCTCCGGGGGCGCCGCGTCCCCCGCTCCGCCTCCGCCCTCGCCTCCTCCGCCCGGCTCCGGACCGCCACTCATGCTCCGACTCCCTCCTTGAGGCTCGCTTCGATGAAGGGGTCGAGGTCGCCGTCCAGCATGCCCTGGGTGTTGCCCGTCTCGACACCGGTGCGAAGGTCCTTGATTCGGGACTGGTCGAGCACGTACGAGCGGATCTGGTT
>JAJECB010000262.1 GCA_022822245.1 Gammaproteobacteria bacterium | reverse complement strand
CGTCCGTCACCGGTCGACCGACGAGATGGTGCACCAGCGGCGGCACCCTCGCGGTAACCTGCTCGACCGCGTCGCCGCCGCCCCCGTCAAGATCGAGGCGCTCGCGGAACCCGCGGCAAGCGTCCACTACTGCATGGGTGGCCCGCCCGGACGGGAATGGCTTGTGGGAGACCTCGGTCACCCGCCAGACCTCGCCGATCTGGTCGAGCACCGCCCCGAGAGCGTGCTCCCCCTCGAAGAGGGAGAAGTACCCGAAGGGACCTTCGAGCACCCCCTCGGGCGCGGGGAGGCCACTCGCCGTCAGGTCGCAGGCGACGATCGCGTTGCGGGCGTTGAAGCCCACCTGCATCCCGAGCAGCGGCGAGCCCTCCGTGTGGGCCTGCATGGTCCCGGAGAGCTGACCGAGGACGCATCCGAAGGCGTTGACGAGGGTGGCGGGGTCGAACCCCGCGAGGCGGCCGATGGTCGCGGCAGCGCCGAACGCCCCTGCCGTCGCGGGACGGAAGAAGCGCAGCGGGCTCTTCGACGCGACTCCGAGATGGCAGGCGACGTCGACCCCGAGGGCGAGGGCGGTGAGGAATTCGCGGCCCCCGATGCCGCCCTCCCGCTCGGCCCACGCGAGGGCCGCGGCAACGGGGACGGTGAAGGTGTGGACGACCGCGCCCTCGTGCACGCAGTCGAATTCGGCATTGTGGGCCTGGTAGGCGTTGCACGCCGCAGCCCCGGCCGCGGAGAGCCGGGCGCCATGCGACCACACCCGGGCCTGGCCGCCGGGGGAGGAGAGGCGCTGGGTCTCGACGAGCTCCCTCGTCCAGGGGCCGGCGCTTCCCCCCGCCCCGACCCCGAGGGTGTCGAGGAGGAAGGTGCGGGTGGCCGCCGCCGCGGACTCGGGGAGGTCGTCGTAGTCCGTCGCCGCGACGTGCTCGGCGAACCGCCAGATCGCGTCCCGATCGCTCATGACAGCGGAAACCGCACAGCCGCTACGGTCGTTCGCCGGGCGGCGGCCCGCGCTCCAGGATCTCGAGCATCCGGACCTGGTTGGCCTGCACCTGATCGAGGCCGGTCTCGACCTTCGCCATGCGCTCGCGAAGGTCCACGATCTGGCGTCGATTCTCCACGATCTCGGCGCGGTTCTCCGCGATCTGCCCGCGATTCGCCTCGACCTCGGCGCGAACCTCCCGGACCTCGCTGCGAAGACCGGAAACCTCGCCGGACAGACCGCCGAGCGCTTCGACCTCGGTGCGAAGTCTCCCGACCTCGCCGCGAAGACCGATAACCTCGCCGGGCAGACCATCAAGCGCTTCGACCTCGGTGCGAAGTCTCCCGACCTCGTCGTGAAGGCCCGCATGCAGGCCACTGAGCTCGCCGAGGCTCTTGTTGATCACCAGCATCTGGGCCTGCATTTCCCGCATCGTCCCGTGCAGCGGCTCGATGTTGATCGAGATGGCCCACTGCATGCCTGCAATGAGCGCGCCGGTGGCGGTGAACACCACCCCGACAATCGTCGCGGCTTCGCGAAAGGGGAACCGGGCGGTGACCACCCGTCCGGGTGCGGGTGCATCTTCGGCACGAGCTGCCATCCTTGCTCTCCAATCTGTTCGATTCCATGCTCGCCGGCTGCGATTGCCGCGGTCCGCATCGCCGAGCTGCCAGAGGCGTGGGAATCATACCCCATGCAACGCGCGGATTCCGCCCGATTGCGCATCTCGCGCCGGACCCCCACGACGAACGAGACGAATCCCTACGGCGGCGGCGCCGAACCGCCCGCCGGGCGCGGGTGCGCCGCCGCCCACGCGTCCGCAATCTCGGCCCGGGTCGCGAACCACACCCCTTCCCGGCACCTCGCGTGATCGAGGAAGCGCTCGAGATACCCGATGCGCCCCGGCCGTCCGATGATCCGAAGGTGCAGCCCGAGCGACATCATGCGCGGCTCGTCGCGGCTCTCCCGCCACAACCACTCGAAGGTGTCGATCGCGTACTCGAGCCAGTCGCGCGGGGTGAACGCGGGCTCGGTCCACATCTTCATGTCGTTCGAGTCGAGGGCGTACGGAACGACGAGGATCGGATGGTGCTCGTCCCAGAACGGGAGGTCGTCCGAGTAGTCGTCCATGTGGTAGGTGAAGCCCTCCTCCGCGAGCAGGCGCCGCGTGTTGTCGGTCAGGAGGTAGCGGGAGAGCCACCCTCGGGGGCGGGCCCCGGCGGTGCGCTCGATCGACTCCGCCGCCCGCCGGATGAAGTCCCGTTCCTCGGCCTCGTCGAAGCGATGCTGGTGCACCCAGCGCCAGCCGTGGCTGCACACCTCGTGCGGCCCGGAGGCGATCCGCCGGGCGAGGTCCGGCGCCTCCTCGAGACTCATCGCGGCCGCGGTGAACGTGGCCGGCACCGCGTGCCGCTCGAGGAGCGCCATCACCCGCGGCGCGCCCGCCTTGAGCCCGTAGAGATAGTTGCTCTCGTTGCCGTGGTTGCGGATCGGCCGGCGGAGCGCGACCCCGAGCTCGTCCACCGGCTCCGGGCCCTTGTCGCCGCGGGCGACGCTCATCTCCGATCCCTCCTCGACGTTGACCACGATCGAGAGGGCGAGCCGGGAATCGCCGTTCGGCCATGACTCGGACATCAAGGAACCTCCTGCAACCGGTTGGGATGGCGCGCACTCCGCCGTCTCCGGCCCTGGCCCGCATATCTCACCAACTTTCT
>JAJECB010000377.1 GCA_022822245.1 Gammaproteobacteria bacterium | reverse complement strand
TCGTGCTGGAGGTGGCCTCGGCGAACACCTGGCGCGAGGACGAGGGGCGCAAGCGCGCGCTCTACGAGCGCCTGGGGGTACACGAGTACTGGCAGCACGACCCGACGGGTATCTGGGCGTGAGACTGAAGGGGCACCGACTGGTCGACGGCACCTACGAGCCGCAGCCGGTGGCAAGGTCCCTGGACGGTACGCTCATCCTTCGCAGCGAGACGCTCGGTCTGGAGCTCCTCGTACGGGACAGCGGGATACAATTCCGGGACCCGGTGACGGACGAACCCCTGCTCAGCCACCTGGAAGCGGTCTCCGCCCACCGGAAGGAGGCTTCCGCCCGCCGGGAAGCGGAGTTTCGCTTCGAGCGGGAGACCGTCGCCCGCCGGGCCGCCGAGGCACGGGTCGCCGTACTCGAAGCGCTGGTCGCCCGGAAACGCTGAAACGGGTCCTGCGCTTCGCTCTTCCCCCCGTGGGAGGACGTGAGCCCCCCGGAAACAAACCGCTCCGCGCTTCCGCCCCCACTCCCCCGAGACGCGGCCTGCAAGTCCATCTTCGCCCATGCCGTTCAGTCGAAACGGGGGCTCCGGACCCACGCCTCCGGCGCAACCGGGCCAGGGTCGTCGGCCAGGACCGGCAGCACCTGGCTGCGCCAGGGCTCGGGCCACCGGTGCGGCCGCAGGGAGCGCTCGCCGGGCGTATCCGTATCGACCTCCTCGCGCTCGACGATGGCCCACAGGCGCGCCCGGATCCCGGGCGGCAGCTTCGCGTAGTGCGGATGCCACCACAGGGTGATGTTGGTGCGCTCCTGCCCGGAACGGTTCGGGTGGGCACCGTGTACCAGCCGCGCATCGGCAACCACCACGTCCCCGGCCGATACCGGCACGTCCACTTCGTCCGGATGCGATGCGTAGGCGGGATCGTCCGGGTCCTCGACGGCGGCGAGGGCCGGGTTATGGGCGTCGATGACCTCGTGGAGCGGGTGCGGGCGCCGGTGCGAGCCCGGGATCACGCGCAGGCAGCCGTTCTGCCGCCTCGTGTCCGTGAGGTACAGGAAGAGCGCGATCTGCACGATGCGGTCGGTGCGCGAGACGGGATGGCGCCAGCCCCACCAATCCTGGTGCCAGAAGAGCGCCGGCCCGCCGGGCGGCTTGCTGATGATGTAGCCGGAGGTGAAGCGCGCATCCTCGAGCCCCATGCGGGCGAACATCTCCTGGAAACCGGGATAGGCGATGAGCACCGCGAGCGGCGGGTGGTCGGCAAGGGCGATGAGGCTTCCCTGGGACTTCCAACGGGCGCGGTGTCCCGCGCCAACGGTGTCGAGGACGTTCGCCGCCATCTCCTGCACCCGCCGGAGGAACGTCGGGTCGAGCACCCCGGGAACGTGACAGTACCCCTCCTCGACGAGCCGGCGGCGCGACGCCACCGGGTCCCATGCCGCCGCGTTGCCGTCCATTCCTCCCCTCCTCGCCCGGGTTGTCGCCTGCCTCGCTGGCTGGGAGCACGAGAGTATCCGGTTTCGGCGATCGGGTTCGAGTCCGCCCGCCCGGCGAACCCGGATACCGACGCCTGATATGGAACTCCGCGTAACCGGAGCCCCGGGTGAGGTTCCGTCCGGGACGGCGGTACACTCAAAAACCGAACGTGCATCCCGGGGCACCGTCGCATGCCCAACGAGACCCTCGTCCGGTAGATCCTCGATGAGATCGATCGCAATCCCTCGATCTCGCAGCGCCAGCTCTCGGACAACCTCGGGGGGTCGATCGGGATCGTCAACTGGCACATGAAGCGCTTCGTGACGGAGGGCCTCGTCAAGCTCCAGAAGGCCTCGGTCCGGCGCTATCTCTACTACCTCACCTCGTCCGGCTTCGCGGAGGAGGCGAGGCTGACGGCGGCGTACCTGAACACCTCCTTCGACGTCTTCCGCAACGGGCGACTCCAGTACGAGGCACTGTTCGGAGTCTGCAGCGCAAGCGGCTGGGAGAACATCGTTCTTCTTGGCGACAGCGAGCTCGTGGAGCTTGCCTGCATGGCCCTCGCACGAACCGACGGGGTGATGGTGCGGGCCATCCTCGACCCGAGGTCGACCCTGGAACGGCGGGCGAGAATCCCGATCCATGCCTCGGTGGCGAGTACGCTCGAAGAGTTCCCGAACCGCCGGGCGGATGCGCTCATCGGCACCCACTTCGAGCTACGCGTGGCCGAGCGCTACGACCTGAACACAACCCGGGAAGAGCTCGGGCTCGACCCGTCCCGCTTCCTCGTACCGGCATTCCTGCAGTAGGGACGATGAGCGAAGCGAACATGGTCTGGACCGCGGTCGCCACGCACGCGAACGCGGTGGCGACGGCCTGAAGCCAGGTGGCGGCCTGCGGGCGGCCGATCGTCGCGTCCGACGTTCCCGGCTGCCGGGAGGTCGTTACCCACGGAGAAAGCGGGCTGTTGGTCCCTGCCCGCGAACCCCGTGCATTGGCGGATGCGATCCTGGCGCTTGTCGACGACCCGTCCCGCCGGGCTGCGATGGGAGTGGAAGGGAGGAGGCGGGCGGAAACCGAGTTCGCAGCCGATCGAATCAGCGCGGAGACGCTTCTCGTCTACGAACAGGCGCTCGCGGCCGCCGGCAGGTGATTGCTCCGGAGCGAGGCTCCGAGCCCACGACTATCCTGGAGGCCACCGACAAGCCGCATGCCGCGAGCATTGCCGGGGTTACCCCCCGACGGTAGTAGCGTCTCTCTTCGGTCCGGACCTCGAAGCCGTGGAGCCGCATCAGCCGTAGGTGTTCCGAGCAGGGGGCACGGTTGACTGGGAGTTGTGTCCCGAGGAAGAGCAACCTCCGGAGAGGGTCGGAGTAGACCCAATGCCCGTTCCAATCTCTTGCCGAGAGATGGCACTTGAAGTCGATCCGATGGGACATGAAGCCCCGGGTACCAGTAAACGGCTCATCCTTTCGTATGCCAGGGAAACCCCCTGACATGCTCCATGACGGCGTGCGAGAGAATCATGTCCATGGACCCGTCGTGCTCTCGCATGGGGTCACCGTCCTTCTGAACGACGTATCGAATGCAGGAATCACCCTGATTGACGCGGAGAATGGACTCGCGGATTCGGTGAAGGCGCTCGGGCGCCAGGCAACGCTCCATGCGGTCGGCCGTCAGGACGTCGCCGGGAAACAAGCCGGCTTGACCAAGCGGCGCCCTTTGGCGGAACAAGTTGACGAGTGCCTCGAACACGGCCAGGTTCTTCCCAGCGTCCCACGCCCACGTCCCGTCGATCGCGATGTACTTCTCCGCGCCGGAAATGAGTGACGCAATGCCAGCGCCGATCGAATCGCCGGGACCGAGTTCGCACACCGTTCTCGGTGCGTCGGGAAGCCCGCGCGAATGTGCCTCGGTCAGGTGGCGAAGCCAGACGCCGTAGCAGTACCGTGCGAGATGGACGCTCGCGGCATCGGCGCGGGAACCGCCCCTCAGAACGGCGTTCTTGAGCCGGAGGTACCGATAAGTGCCGAGAACACGCATTGCCGCGGTCCGGGCCATGGTGCGAGCGACACGTCAGCAACTGCGATCGAAATGGGTAGCCGCGGGGAATCGTATCCCGGGCCCTGCGGACATTGCGGGCCTCCCGGGGCCTTCCTCAAGTATCGCGAGAGAAGAACCCGATGAAGAACATCGTCATCTGCTGCGACGGGACCGGCAACGAGTACGGACGCAACAACACGAACGTGGTCGAGACGTACGCGCTCGTCGAGGATCCACAACACCGAGGGGAACGAGGACATCGCGGCGAGGTTCCGGAGCACCTTCGGGCGCGACTGCCCGGTCCAGTTCGTCGGGGTCTGGGACACCGTCGATTCACTGGCGATGAACGCGAGCAAGAAGTGGTACGACCACGCGCTGATTCCGGAAGTGAGGTTCGGATACCACGCGATCGCCATCGACGAGCGGTGCCGGGACTTCGAACCGTGCCCGCGGGACGGAGGCGATGACCGGAATCCGTTACCCGAATTCCTCCTGGAATCGGGCAATCTGATGCATGCGCTCATGCAGAACCGTGACGATGCCGATATCTCCGTCGGCGAGCCGTTTCCAGTACACGAAGTGCTTCTCGTACCGAAAGACGTAGCCGCCCACCCCGAACTCGGCCGGAATGGGGCGCGAGAGAACGCCGCCGGTCGCGATCTTGTCGAAGGCTTCAAACAACCCGCCGACATAAGCGTCGGCCTGCACCGTCCCCCATCGGTCCCGGGTGTAGCGGTAGATCTCGTCGATGCGAAGAGCGGCCGATTCCTGGACCCGGACCGAAATCACGAGTCCTCCCGGTTCCTTGCGATGACGTCCTCGGCCGAGAGGGGATGGAACGACTCGTCGGGCGCCGCGAAGGCGTGAACGAGCTCGGCCTTGAGGCGGTCGAAGGCCTCCCGCTCCGAGCGCTCCTTGTCGCGACGAATGAGATCGCGGATGTATTCGCTGACGTTCTCGTAGGACCCGTTCTCACCGACATTGGTCGAAACGAAATCCCTGAGCGCACCGCCGAGGCGAACAGTCATCGTCGTCGTGCGGGACATGCCGTGATTCTCCCGAAACATCGTATTCGATAATACCAATATCTCACACGATCACAGCAGGCCGAGATCGACAAAGGAGACGCAGTCCCCGTCGCCGACGATGAGATGGTCGACCACCGTCACCTCGACCATGGCGAGCGCGCTGACGAGCTGATCGGTGAGGAGCCGGTCCGCCTGGCTCGGCTCCGCGACCCCGGAGGGGTGGTTGTGGGCGAAGATCACCGCCGCCGCGTTGTGGTTGAGCGCCCGCCGCACCACCTCGCGCGCATGCACGCTCGTGCCGTCGATGGTGCCGCGGAAGAGCTCCTCGAACTCGATTACGCGGTGGCGGTTGTCGAGAAAGAGGCACGAGAACACCTCGAAGGGAAAGTGCCGGAGCTTCGCCATCAGGAAGCGCGCGGTCTCGACCGTCGAGGTGAGCGGCTCGCCGCGGTCGAGGCACGTCGCGAGGTGACGGCGCCCGATCTCGAGGCAGGCCTGGAGCTCGACGAAGCGCGCCGGCCCGAAGCCGGGCAGGCGGTAGAGATCGTCGCGGGGGAGGTCCAGGAGCCCGCGCAGGCCGCCCGCGGCGACGATCGCCCCCCGGGCGAGGTCGACCGCCGTCCGGCCCCTCGTTCCCGACCGGACGAAGAGGGCGACGAGCTCCGCGTCCGATAGCGCGTCGGGACCCTTGCGAAGCAGCTTCTCGCGGGGCCGCTCCGACGCCGGCCAGTCCTTGATCCCGAGCCCTTCGCCCGAGGGCATCTCCTTCGTTTCCTTCAGCATGTCCCCGTAGTTCCCCGTCCGATTGCGATGCTCGCGGCCGCCGGGGGCTCCCCGCCCGCCGCGCCCGCCGCGGCCGTTCGAACCGCCGTTCCGATCGCCGTTCCCGCCGTCGTCCTGACCGCCGTTCCCGCCGCCGTTCCGTCGGGGGCGCCCCGCCTGCACCTTCCCCCTCCCCCGAGCCGCCGTTCCCGGCGCCCGTGACGCGGCCGGCGCCCCGCTCGCGCGAAGCCGCCGGCTTGGACATCGGCCCCCCGTTGCTGGACAATCTCCCCGCGTCGCGAGCGAGCACGGTAACACCCGGGCACCGCTGCCGAGGTAGGCATTTCCCTCGACGGCGTTCAGAAACAGGCTCGCGATTCGTGGGAATTCATGAACATCATCCTCGGCGTGGCGGGCGGGATCGCCGCCTACAAGAGCCCCGAGATCGTGCGACGGCTCAAGGACGCGGGGCACGAGGTGCGGGTGGTGATGACCGCCGGCGCGCAGGCCTTCGTCACCCCGCTCACCTTCCAGGCGGTGTCCGGGGAGCCGGTGCACCGCGACCTCCTCGACGAGACGGCGGAGGCCGCGATGGGCCACATCGAGCTCGCGCGCTGGGCGGACGTGGTGCTCGCCGCCCCGGCCACCGCGAACCTGATGGCCCGCCTCGCGCACGGTTTCGCGGACGACCTCCTCGCCACCCTGTGCCTCGCCACTGCGGCTCCCATCGTTCTCGCCCCGGCCATGAACCAGCAGATGTGGCGGGCCGCCGCGACGCAGGCCAACCTGGCGGTGCTGGCCGGGCGCGGGGTCCGGATCATCGGGCCCGACGCGGGCTGGCAAGCCTGCGGGGACGTGGGGCCGGGGCGGATGAGCGAGCCCGCGGACATCGTCTCCGAGCTGCTTGGCGGGGACGGCTCCGCTTCGTTGCCGGCCGGATCTTCGGGATCGGCGAACTCCGGCCCGGCCGCCGAATCCGCCGAAACAGCCGAATCCGCCGCGCCCCTCGCCGGCGTCCGGGTCCTCGTCACCGCCGGCCCGACCCGGGAGGCGATCGACCCGGTCCGCTTCATCAGCAACCACAGCTCCGGCAAGATGGGGTTCGCGGTGGCCGCGGCCGCCCACGGACTCGGCGCGGAGGTCGACGTCGTGGCCGGGCCGGTCGCCCTCGAGCCGCCCCCCGGGGTCGGCGTCGTCCCGGTCGGGTCGGCGGCCGACATGCACCGCGAGGTGCTCGCTCGCGCGGCAGGGTGCGACATCTTCATCGCCACCGCGGCGGTCGCGGACTACACCCCGGCCGCCCCCGCGCCGGGCAAGCTCAAGAAGGCGGCCTCCCCCCTCAGCCTCGAGCTCCGGCCGACTCCCGACATCCTCGCCGAGGTCGCCGCCCTCGACGATCCCCCGTTCACGGTGGGGTTCGCGGCGGAGACCGAGGACCTCGAGCGGCACGCCCGCTCGAAGCTCGAGCGAAAGCGCCTCGACCTCATCGCCGGCAACCGGGTCGGCGACTCCGGCCTCGGCTTCGACAGCGACCGGAACGCGCTCCTCGTGCTGTGGCCGGACGGCGGCCGCGCCGACCTTCCGGCCGGCCCGAAGACCCTCCTCGCCCGCCAGCTCCTCGCCCTCGTCACCGAGCGGTTCCTTGCCGGACGTTCAGTTTCGCACCCTTGATCCCCGGCTCGGGCGGGAGATTCCGCTCCCCGAGTACGCGACGGACGGCTCGGCGGGCCTCGACCTTCGGGCCTGCGTCGACGGGCCGACCACGATCGGGCCGGGCGAGACGCGGCTCGTCGCGACCGGGCTCGCGATCCACATCGCGGACCCCGGCTACGCGGCGGTGATCGTGCCGCGCTCGGGGCTCGGCCATCGCCACGGCATCGTGCTCGGGAACCTCGTCGGGCTCATCGACTCCGACTACCAGGGCGAGGTCCTCATCTCGTGCTGGAACCGGGGGAACGAGCCGTACGTCATCGAGCCCGGGGAACGGATCGCCCAGCTCGTCGTCGTCCCCGTGGCCCGGGCGCGCTTCGAGCTGGTGGACGAGTTCGCGGAGACGAAGCGCGGGGCGGGAGGGTTCGGCCACACCGGCCGGCGGTAGCCCGTAGCCGGCCGCCGGTAGCTGACCGCCGCCAACCGACCACCCGCAACCGGCGTGCGCGCCGCAACCCGGCGAAGCGCCACGGAGGAACGACCGGACCATGCCGACTTCCACGACCCCACCCGCGTCCGCACCCGCATCCGGGCCGGCACCGGCGCCGCCCGGCCGCGGGATCCCCTCCGAAGTCTTTCGCGCCTACGACGTCCGCGGCATCGCCCCCGACCCGCTGAGTCCGGCGCTGGTCCAGGCCGTCGGGTGGTCGATCGCCCGCGAGGCGCGCGCCCTCGGCGAGACCCGGGTCGCGGTCGGGCGCGACGGCCGCCTGACCGGCCCCGAGTTCCGCGATTCGCTCGCGGAGGGGCTCCTCGCGGGCGGAGTCTCGGTCGTGGACATGGGGCGGGTGCCGACGCCGATCCTCTACTACGCGGCCCGGGAGCTCGGGAGCGGGGTCATGATCACGGGGAGCCACAACCCCCCCGACTACAACGGGCTCAAGATCACCCTCGCGGGGGAGACCCTCTTCGGGGAGCGCATCCAGGGGCTGCGCGAGCGGCTCGAGAGGCACGGCTGGCCCGCGGTCCCCCTGCCGGGCACCGGGGGTGGAAGCGGGAGCGGAGAGGACCGAAGCGGCGTCTCCCTCACCTCGCGGGATCCCCGCGAGGACTACCTGCGCGACGTCACCGGCCGCATCGCCCGCGGCCGCCGCCTCCGGGTCGCGGTCGACGCCGGCAACGGCATCACCGGCCCGACCGTGCCCCGGCTCCTCCGCGCCCTCGGCCACGAGGTCATCGAGCTGCACTGCGAGGTGGACGGCCGCTTTCCCAACCACCCGCCCGACACCAGCGTCGCGGAGAGCTACGCGGACCTCGCGAGGGCCGTCGTCGAGAGCCGGGCCGACCTCGGCCTCGCGTTCGACGGGGACGGCGACCGCCTCGGGGTGGTGGACGGCGCGGGGGAGATCATCTGGCCGGACCGCTTCATGATGCTCTACGCCGAGGAGATCCTCGCCCGCCGCCCCGGCGCGACCTTCGTCCACGACGTCAAGTGCACCCGCCACCTCGGCGCGTTCATCGCGGCGCGGGGGGGGCGCGTCGTGATGGGGCGGACCGGGCATTCGTACATCAAGAAGATGCTCAAGGAGTCCGGCGCGGCGCTCGCCGGCGAGATGTCGGGACACCTCTTCTTCTCCGACCGCTGGTACGGGTTCGACGACGCCCTCTACGCCGCCGCCCGGCTCCTCGAGATCCTCGCGGCCTCTCCGGAATCCCCCACCGAGCGGTTCGCCGCCCTTCCGAAAGGGATCGCGACCCCCGAGATCCGCGTGGAGATGCGCGAGGGTGAGCCCGAGCGGTTCATGGAGCGGCTCGTCCGGGCGATGCCGGACGCCCCGGGGTTCGCGGGCGCGCGGCTCGACACCCTGGACGGCGTGCGCGCCGAGCTCGCCGACGGATGGGCGCTGGTCCGCTCCTCCAACACCTCCCCGAGCCTCACCCTGCGGCTGGAGGCGGACTCCGAGGCGGCGCTCGAACGGATCGCGGGCGACGTGCGGGGCCTCCTCGTGCGTCTCGACCCCGGCCTCGACGTACCCCTTTAGCCCGGAAAATTCACCGATGTTCGTCGCGAGGGCGCCAATCTGCTTGCGGTAGTGGGCCGCACGGACCGAAAGACGCTGAAGGCGTAGCCTTCACTACGTCGAAGCGGCTTGAGGGAGTACGGCCCGCTACCGCAAGCAGATTGGCGTCCGCAGCAGGACATCGGTGAGTTTTCCGGGCCAGCCCCCTGCCCCGGGCACAGCGGCGCGCGATCGGTCAAGATCGCGTCCCCGGGCCGCCGGAGGGGAGGGGACCTCCGGACGGGCGCGTCTCCAGGCCAACCAGGAACCGCGAGAACATGACCCATTCACCTGCCGTCCCGAAGCGAGTGGCGCGCGTGCTCGCCGAGGCCCTGCCCTTCATCCAGCGCTTCGCGGGCGCGACCTTCGTCATCAAGTACGGGGGGAACGCGATGGTGGAGCGCGATCTCACCCGAAGCTTCGCGCGGGACATCGTGCTCCTCAAGTGCGTCGGGATGAACCCGGTGGTGGTGCACGGCGGCGGGCCGCAGATCGGCGAATGGCTGACCCGGATCGGCAAGAAGAGCGAGTTCGTGGGCGGGATGCGGGTCACCGACGAGGAGACCATGGAGGTGGTCGAGATGGTGCTCGGCGGGCTCGTGAACAAGGCCATCGTCTCCCACATCAACCAGGCGGGCGGCCGGGCGGTGGGCCTCACCGGCAAGGACGGGAACCTCCTCACCGCGCGGAAGCTCCTCGTGCCCGCCGATCCCTCGCACGGCGGCGGCAACGGCGGCGGCGGCGCGGGCGACGGCCCCGGTGTCGATGGCGACGCTGACGGGAACGGCAACGGCAACGGCGGGATGCTCGACATCGGCCTCGTGGGAGAGGTGGCGGAGGTCGACACCACCCTCCTCGACCACCTGGTCGCGGGGGACTGCATCCCGGTCATCGCCCCGATCGGGTTCTCCCCCGAGGGCACCGGCTACAACATCAATTCCGACCTCGTCGCCGGAAAGGTCGCGGAGGCAATGCGGGCGGCGAAGCTCATCCTCCTCACCAACACCCCGGGGCTCCTCGACGAGAACGGCGCCACGGTGAGCGAAATGAACCTCGCCCAGGCGGCCGCGATGCGGGCTGCCGGAACCATCTCGGGCGGAATGCTGCCCAAGGTGCAGTGCGCCCTCGACGCGGTCCGGGGCGGGGTTGCGGCGGCGACGATCGCGGACGGGCGGGTCGAGCACGCGACCCTCCTCGAGGTATTCACCGAGGCCGGCTCCGGCACCATGATCCGACCCGGCTGACGGGTGTGGTCCGGGCGCGCGCCGGAAAGCCCTGCAGACCGGCTCGTTGGCCCATTCCGGCCAATTCCGGCTATTCGGACTCATTGAAGCATACGGTGCGGCCTTGGGACGGGGTCAGGGTTCGCCGTAGCGTTCGAGGTAGCCCCGCATCGCGGGTGCGTGGGGGGCGAGGTCGGGGCGTGTCTCGACGACGCGAAGGAGTTGCGTCGCGTTCGCGACCGCCGCCACCGGGAGGCCCCGGTCCTCCCGCATCTCGCGCGCCGCGGACTTCCGCCCGATCCCCCGCTCCTCGCGGTCGAGGGAGATCACGAATCCCACCGGCATCGCGCCTGCCGCCCCGATGATCGCGAGGGACTCGCGCGAGGCGGTTCCGGCCGAGATGACGTCGTCCACGATCAGCACCCGTCCCGAGAGCGGCGCCCCCACCGTGGTCCCCCCTTCCCCGTGATCCTTCGCCTCCTTGCGGTTGAACGCGTAGGGAACGTCCCTCGCCCCCCCCTCGAAGAAGGCGACGGCGACGCTCGCGACGAGCGGGATCCCCTTGTAGGCGGGCCCGTAGAGCATGTCGAACTCGAAGCCGGCCGCGCGGATGGTCTCCGCGTAGCAGCGCCCGAGCTCCGCCAGCGCCCGCCCGGAGTTGAACCGCCCGGTATTGAGGAAGTAGGGGCTGAGCCGCCCGGACTTGAGCTCGAACTCCCCGAAGCGAAGCGCGTCGCACGCGAGGGCGAGGTCGATGAAGCGCCGTGCCGTCGTCTCCCTGACCTCTGTCGCTTCCGTCGTGGCCGCCGCGTCCGCCGCATCCGTCTCGAAGTCGTCCGCTCCCGCCCCCATCGGCTCAGAACATCAGGTGGCCCGCGTCGCGGATCGGCGCGATGAGCAGCAGGTTGACGAGCTGAAGCCCGACGAGGACCAGGATCGGCGAGAGGTCGAAGCCCCCCATCGCGGGCAGGGCGCGGCGCGCGGGCGCGAGCACGGGCTCGGTCAGGCTGTGGACGATGTCGCTCGCCGGGTGCCGGATACCCGGGTTCACCCAGCTCAGGACCACCCGGATGAGGATCGCCCAGAAGAAGACGGTGGTGCAGAGGTCGAGCAGCTCCGCCGCCGAGACCACCGCGAGCCCCGCGAGCGAGGGCTCGAGGCCCTTCATCCCGAATACCAGCCAGTACTCGATCATCTGCGCCCCGAGCATCACGAGCAGGGCGCCGCCCTCGATCCGCCCGACCCGCGGAATGATGCGGCGAAGCGGGGCCAGCACCGGCTCGGTGAGCCTCACCACGAACTGCGACAGCGGGTTGTAGTAGTCGGCGCGGAGCACCTGCAGGAGCACGCGCAGCATGAGGATCAGGATGTAGATCCCGAACGCCACCTGCACCAGGAAGGTGAGCGCGTTGCCGGCGTAGGGTCCGCCCATGGGACTTCGCTGCGCCCCGATCAGCCGCCGAGCTCGCGCGAGCGGTCCCGCGCCCCGGTGAGGGCGCGCTCCACCAGCTCGCCGAACCCGCCCTCGCGGAAGAGGTCGAGGGCCCGCGCGGTGGTTCCCCCCGGCGACGTGACGCCCACCCGAAGCTCATCCGGCGTGCGCCCCGATTCGAGGGCCATGCGCGCCGCCCCGAGCGCGGTCTGGAGGGTGAGGTCGCGCGCTTGGCTTGCGGTGAGCCCGAGACGCTCCCCGGTCCGGATCATGTGCTCCATGAGGAGGAAGTAGTACGCGGGCCCGCTTCCCGAGACCGCGGTCACCGCGTCGAGGAGGCCCTCGTCGTCGACCCAGAGGGCGATCCCGGCCGATTGCAGGATGGTCTCCGCCGCGTCTCGCTGCTCATCGGTCACCGCCTCGTTCGCGAAGAGGGCAGTGGCCCCGCAGCCGAGGAGGGCCGGGGTATTCGGCATGGTCCGGACCACCGGCGCCGGGTAGCCGAGCCACTCGAGGATCCGCCCGATCCGGGTCCCGGCCGCGATGGAGACGACCAGCGGCCCGCCCTCGCGCATCGCCCCCGCCGCCCCGGTGACCACCTCGGCCATGTCCTGGGGCTTGACCGCGAGCACCACCACGTCGCTCGCGGCCGCCGCCTCCCGGTTGTCGGCGGTCACCCCCACCGCGAACCGCTCGGCGAGGTCGCGGCGCTTCTCCGCCACCGGCTCCGACACGACGATGTCGCCCGGGGGATGACCGCTCTCCACGAGCCCGCCCACCAGGCTCGTCGCCATGTTGCCCCCGCCGAGGAAGGCGATCTTCCGGGTCATGCTCCGCTCCGCGTCACGACGAACGATCGGGATTATCGAAGATTCGGAGCGCCCGGCAAAGACGCCCCGCAACCCGCGGGGGCCGGGGCCGAGGATTCAGGCGCCGGGCTCGCTGCGCGGTCCGAACACGGCGGTGCCGATCCGGACCATGGTGGTGCCCTCGGCCACCGCCGCCTCGAGGTCGTCGGTCATGCCCATCGAGAGCGTGTCGAGGGCGAGACCGTCGCCCCGCAGGCGTTCGTACGCCTCGACCAGCGGCCGGAGCGCGCCCCGCTGCTCGTCGAAGCCCGTGCACGGCCGGGGAATTGCCATCAGGCCACGCAGGCGCAACCGGGGGAGCTCGGCCACCGCCGCCGCGAGGCCCGCGGCCTCCTCGAGCCGCACCCCCGACTTGGACGACTCCTCGCTCACGTTGACCTGGAGACAGACGTTGAGCGGCGGCAGGAACGCCGGGCGCTGGTCGTTCAGGCGCCGCGCGATGCGGATCCGGTCCACGGTGTGAACCCAGTCGAAGCGCTCCGCCACCGTCCGCGACTTGTTGGCCTGAAGGGCGCCCACGAAGTGCCATTCGATGCCTCCCGGGCCGGAGAGCCGGGCGAGCTCGTCGAGCTTCTCCACCGCCTCCTGGACGAAGTTCTCCCCGAACTGGCGCTGACCCGCCTCCCATGCCTCGCGGATGAGGCTCGCGGGCTTGGTCTTGGCCACCGCGACGAGGGTGACGCTTCCCGGCGCGCGGCCGAAGCGCCGCTCCGCGGCCGCGATCCGTTCGCGCACCGCGCCGAGGGAGTCGGCCACCCGGGTTCCCGGCCGGCTCACAGCACCCCCTTCGCGCGCAGCGCCTCGATCTCGGCCGCCCCGAGCCCCAGCCGCTCCTCCAGGATCTCCCGGTTGTGGGAGCCGAGCTCCGGGCCCGGCCACGCGGTGCCGCCCGGGGTGGTGCCGAGCCGGGGCGACATCCCGGGGAGGACCAGGGGCTGCCCGTCGATCTCCACCCGGTGGAACATCTCCCGCGCCCGGTAGTGGGGGTCTTCCATGATGTCGGCGACGCTGTAGATGGGGCCGGAGGGGACGTCCGCCTCGGCGAGCCGCGAGAGCACCTCGGCCGAGTCGAGGCTCCGGGTCCACTCCGCGAGCGCGTCGTCGATGAGCTTCTCGTGCTCCACGCGGCCCGCGTTGTGGGCGAGGCGCGGGTCGTCCGCGAGGTCCGGCCGCCCCGCCGCCCGCATGAGCCGGCGGTAGATCGAGTCCCCGTTGCCGCCGATGATGACGTGCCGGCCGTCCCGGCACGGATAGGTGTTGGTGGGCACGATCCCGGTCAGGGTGGTCCCGGAGGGCTCGCGCACGAGCCCCGCCCCGTCGTATTCGGGGACGACCGATTCGAGCACGTTGAACACGGACTCGTAGATGGCGACGTCCACGAGCTGGCCCGTGCTCGACTTCCCGCGCTCGACGAGGGCGAGGAGGATCCCGAGGGCGGCGTGCAGGCCCGCGAGGGTGTCGCCGAGGCTGAGGTTGGGCCGCACCGGCGCCTCGCCGGGGAAGCCGTTGAGGTAGCGGAACCCGCCGATCCCCTCGCACACCGAGGCATAGCCCGGCCGCTCCGAGTAGGGCCCGGTCTGACCGTAGCCGGACACGCGGGCATAGACGAGGCCGGGGTTGGACTCCTTGAACTCGTCCGGCCCGAGACCCCAGCGCTCCATCGCCCCCGCCCGGAAGTTCTCGACGACGACGTCCGCGCCCTCGATGAGACGCTTGACGAGGGCCCGGCCCTCCTCGGTCCGCAGGCTCAGGGTGACCGACTTCTTGTTGCGCCCGAGCATCCGCCAGAAGTACGACGTCCCGTCGCGCAGCACGCGCCAGCCGCGGATCGCGTCGCCGCCCCCCGGCGGCTCCACCTTGACGACCTCCGCTCCGAAGTAGGCGAGGATGCTGCCCGCGAAGGGGCCCGCAATGAGCTGTCCGAGCTCCACCACGCGGATGCCGTCGAGGGGTCGGGATGTACCCATGGAACTAATCTCCGAACACGCTCGCCCCGTCGAAGACCGGCCCGTCCACGCACACCCGCTTCATCGCCGGCCCGTCCGGCGTCCGCACCGGGACGCTGCACCCCGCGCAGCCGCCGGTGCCGCACGCCATGTGCTCCTCCAGGGCAAGCTGACTCGGCACCCCGAACTCCCTTCCCAGCTCCGCGACCGCCCGCAGCATCGGCTCCGGGCCGCACGCGAAGAGCTCCACCTCGTCGAGCGAGGATCGCACCGCGAGCCAATCGCGCGCAAGGTCCGTCACCAGCCCGTCGAAGCAGCCGGGCAACCCGGCCCGGCTCGCCGTCCGGCTCGGGATTCCGGCCTCCTCCAGGCATCCGAGGGCCGCCCCGGCGGGAAGCCCCGCCTCGGGCATCGCGGACCGGCCGAGGTCGAACGGGAACGGGACCTCCGACCCCATGAGCACGACCGGGCGGGAGGCGGCGAGCCGCTCGGCGAGGAAGAGGATCGGGGGGATGCCGACGCCGCCCCCGAGGAGGAGGCGGCGGGGGCGGTCCGGAGACGGGGCGAAGCCGCGGCCGATGGGTCCGAGCACGCTCAGCCGATCCCCTCGTTCGCACTCCCCGAGAAGGCGGGTCCCCGCTCCGACTTCCTTGAAGAGGATCTCGAACCAGCCCTCGGCGGGGTCCGTTCGCATCACCGACATCGGGCGGCGCATCGCGAGCTCCGGCCCGCAGCGAAGGTGGACGAACGAACCGGGCGCCGCCCGCTCCGCGACCTTCGCCGACCGCATCCGCACGACGTGCTGTCCGGCCGGATGGCGCTCGTTCGCGAGCACCTCGGCCTCCTCGACGAATATCGTCCCCCGGTGCGGCCGATCCGCCCGGCTTGCCCCGGCCGGCCGGTTCACGGACGGATCTCCCGAAACCCGGCGGCGGCCCCGAGGATCCGGATGAGGAGGGCCACGCGCACCCACATTCCGTTGCGTTCCTGCCGCCAGTACATCGCCCGCGGGTCTTCGTCGACCCGCGGGTCGAGCTCCGGACCCCGCGGGAGCGGATGCATGATGATCGCGTCCGGCTTCATGCGCCGGAGCTCGTCCGGCCCGAGATGGAAGCGGGCATGGTCGAACCGGGCCGTCTCTCCCGGTCCGTCGTACTCCGACTGGAGGCGGGTGAGGTACAGGGCATCGAGCTCGGGGAGGACCCCGCCGGGGGAATCCGTCTCCTCGAGGTCGATGCCGTGACTCTCGAGGAGCGCCTTGACGTCGCCCCGCATCCGGAACGCGGG
>JAJECB010000379.1 GCA_022822245.1 Gammaproteobacteria bacterium | reverse complement strand
TTCTTGATTCCATTGTAGATCGTCTTGCAGAGACGGCACTCTCCCTGCCGGCCGGATCGCCGTGTGTTATGGACACCGAAGAGTTCGAGTGGTTTCAGCGCGTAGCACAACAGGCAATACTTGAACCGCTGTGCTTCGCCTATGTAGTTATCGTGAAGAATGATGAACTCACCTTCTTCGATTATGCGCCGATCATCCTTTTGAACCAACCGATAATCGAAGAACTTCATTTCACCACCGGCTGTATGAGAAAAATTGCAGACCGGGCAGAATATCTCAAAGTCAGGTCCGAGTTGACTTTCTGGAATAATGATGAACTCCACGCAGTTGCTCTGCAGGCACTGAAATCCGCGAAATACAACGTCCCCCTTGCCCCTTACATGTGGTGGTCGATGTTGACCGTCCTTTTCAACTTTGGTGTATGGTGCTCTGCGTGCCATCGGTTCTATTTTCTCGGTTCGAATGCCCAAAATGGTGGTGTTGGCGGGTACCTGGAGACAACTCTCCAGGTCTAACCACTATGAGAGGAAGTCGTCCATCCAGCCCCGGTAGTCGGCGTCGCGGGTGACGCGGCGCATGAGCTCCGCCGGCGCGACGCCCGGGAGGTCTCCGGGCGCGGTGCCTTCGCGGAGGGCCTTCAGGGTCTCGTGGACGGCGTTGACCGCCGCCGCGAAGGGCTGGTGGCCCTGGAGGGCGACCCGCACTCCCTGTGCCCCGAGCCAGTCCCGATCGCGGAGCTCCGGGCTCAGCCCCCCGAGGATGAGCGGGAGGCGGACCGCTCCTGCCACCGCCTCGACCTCCGCGCGGGTGCGGATGCCGACGAGGAAGAGCGCGTCGACTCCCGTCGCCTCGTAGGCCCGGGCCCGCGCGATCGCGTCGTCGATGCCACTGACCGCGGGCGCGCTGGTGCGCCCGGCGATGACGAGCCGCGGGTCCCGCCTTCCTGCCAGGGCCGCGCGCATCTTCCCGGTGCCCTCCTCGATCGACAGGAGGAGCGTCCGGCCGACCGTGCCGAAGGGCTGGGGGAGGTCGGTGTCCTCGATGGAGAGGGCGGCGACTCCGGCCGTCTCGAGCTCTTCCACCGTGCGCTTCACGTTGAGGGCGTTCCCGTAGCCGTGGTCGGCGTCCACGAGAAGCGGCAGGCCGCCTGCCCGGTTGATGCGGTACGCCTGTGCCGCGAACTCGCTCAGGGTGAGCACGATGAGGTCGGGCGCGCCGAGCACCGTCATGGAGGCGACGGAGCCCGCGAACATGCCGACCTCGAAGCCGAGGTCTTCCGCGATGCGGGCCGAGATCGGGTCGAATACCGACCCCGGGTGCACGCACTCTTCGCTTTCGAGGATGGCGCGGAAGCGCTCGCGACGTTGTGTCCAGTCCATCAATCTCCTCCCGGGGAGCGGGTTCAGTTCCAGGGGTCGCGCCGGATCGCAGCCGGCGGAGCGGGCGCCCGGCGGTGTCTCATCGAGGATCCGCGGCGCCGCTGACCGACGTCAGGCGTCGGGTGGCAGGCGGTATCCGGGCGGCGCGCGATACTCCCCGGAGCGTTCGACCGCCCGCTCCGGGGATCCGCGGCGGGTTCCGCCGATCGGCCGCGAATATAGCCGACTCCCCCGCGCGCGGGCGACCCATCGCTCCGCCGCTCCGCGTTCCCCGCCACCCGGGGCCGGGCAAGCGGCCGTGCCTTCCTGTGCCAGAATCGCCCCCCGAACGGGAACGGTGGAGCGGCGGCCAAGGTGAGCGACTTCGACTACGATCTCTTCGTCATCGGCGCGGGGTCCGGGGGGACCCGGGCGGCCCGGATCGCGGCCGGCCACGGCGCGCGCGTCGCGGTGGCCGAGGAGCGCTTCCTCGGGGGCACCTGCGTCAACGTCGGGTGCATTCCGAAGAAGCTCTTCGTCTACGCCTCCCACTTCGCGGAAGACTTCGAGGACGCGGCCGGGTTCGGGTGGCGCGGGCCCACGGCGTCGTCGTCGGGGGGCAGGCCGGGCATTGCGGCCTTCGACTGGCCGACCCTCGTCGCGAACAAGGACCGCGAGATCGGGCGCCTGAACGGCATCTACCGGGGGCTCATCGAAGGGGCGGGGGCGCGGCTCTTCGACGCGCGCGCGACCATTGCCGGCCCACACGCGATCTGCGTCGACGGAAGCATGGTCTCCGCCCGCCACATCCTCGTCGCGACGGGCGGGGAGCCGACCCTCCCCGACATCCCCGGGATCGAGCACGCCATCCGCTCCGACGACGTCTTCCACCTCGAGCGGCTTCCGGAGCGGCTCATCGTGGTCGGAGGCGGCTACATCGCGGTCGAGCTCGCGGGGGTGTTCGCCGGTCTCGGGGTCGAGGTGACCCAGATCTACCGGGGTCCGCTCTTCCTGCGTGGCTTCGACGACGACATCCGCCGCGGCCTAGCCGAGGAGATGCGAAGGCGCGGCGTTGGCCTGCGCTTCGACACGAACGTCGTGGCCATCGAGCGGGTGGCGGACGGCGGGCCGGCCGGGGGCGGGGTCCGGGCGTGGCTCGCGGCCGGAGGCGGGGGTGGCGGCCCTGATCCCGGCTCCGGCGCGGAGGCGGAGACCCTCGACGCGGACCTCATCCTCTACGCCACCGGGCGGCACCCGAACACGGCCGGGCTCGGCCTTCGGAACGCGGGGGTGGCGATGGCGCCGAACGGAGCGGTCCTCGTCGACGTCTGGTCCCGGTCGAACGTCGAGCACATCTGGGCGGTGGGCGACGTGACGGACCGGATCAACCTCACCCCGGTCGCGATCCGGGAGGGGCACTGTTTCGCGGAGACGGTGTTCAACGACAACCCCATCTCGCCGGACCACGAGGACGTGCCGACCGCCGTCTTCAGCCAGCCCGCGATCGGGACCTGCGGACTCACCGAGACCGAGGCGATGGCGCGGCATCCCGCGCTCGACGTCTACCTCTCGACCTTCCGCCCCCTCAAGCACACCCTGTCCGGCCGCGACCAGCGCTCGGTGATGAAGCTCCTGGTGGACGCGGTGACGGACCGGGTGGTCGGCTGCCACCTGCTCGACCCCGACGCGGCCGAGATCGTCCAGGGGGTCGGGATCGCCATGAAGTGCGGGGCCACCAAGGCCCAGTTCGACCGGACGATGGCCATCCACCCGACCGCGGCGGAGGAGATCGTGACGATGCGCGAGCCCGCCCGCCGCCTCCGGGGCGGAGAAGCGGCTGCCGAGGTCGCCTGAGCCCATGTGGAGGGCCGGCAACGAGGTCGGTGAAACGTTGGCATCTTCCCGGTGGAGCCGAGACTTCGTCGGCGTGCCGGGGGCGCCCCCCGCGCGCCATCGGTGATTCCGGTCCGCGTCGCCGCCCCGCCGGCACCGGCGCCGGCGCCGGCGCGCGACCCGTTATCATGGCCACGAGACCACCAGCAGGGCAGCGACCATGAAGCTCTACAACTCCATCGGGCCGAACCCCCACGCCGTTCGGATGTTCATGGCCGAGAAGGGCGTCGAGATCCCGCTCGAGGACATCGACATCGTGGCCGGCAAGAACCGCGAGCCCGAGTACCTCGCGAAGAACCCGCACGGCACCTGCCCCGCCCTCGAGCTCGACGACGGCACCTGCATCTCCGAGATCACCGCGATCTGCGAGTACCTCGAGGAGCTCCATCCGGAGAATCCGCTGCTCGGAACGACGCCCGGAGAGCGGGCCGAGGCGCGCATGTGGGCCCGGCGGGTGGACCTCTACATCTGCGAGCCGATGGGCAACGGGTTCCGCTTCGGCAAGGGGATCCGGATGTTCAAGGACCGGATTCACACGATCCCCGAGGCCGCGGAGGGGCTGCAGGCGTCGGCCTCGGACCGTCTCGCCTGGCTCGACGGCCAGATGGAAGGCCGCGACTGGATCTGCGGAGACCGGTTCACCTTGGCCGACATCCTCCTCTACGCGAATCTGGAGACCTTCGTTCCGCTCGGACAGCCCCTGGATCCGGCGTTGAAGAACATCGCCGCATGGCGCGAGCGGGTGGGGGCGCGGCCCTCGGCCAAGGCCTGAGCCCGGGCCCGAAGCCGAGCGCGCGGTCGTGAAGCGGCCGGCCGCCACCGCCCGGCGGGAGGCGCCGGAGTCTCGTTCCCCCGTGCGCTTCCGCGGCCCTGCGGCTGCCGCCGCCGCCTCCCGCGCAAGTCCCGGTCTTCCCGCGAGACCCGGTTCCGGAGCGGCAAGGCTTGTGTCGGGGCGGGTGTCAAGGCCGCCGTCAAGGTAGATGGAAAGGAGTGGACGATGACGATCGGAGTCGGTCTTGGCCTCATGGAGCTTCCGTTCTCCTCCGGGGCGGCGTTCCGCCGGTGGGTGGGCCTCTGCGAGGAGGGCGGGGTGGACTCCCTCTGGCAGACGGACCGGATGGTGTCGCGGCGCCCCATCCTGGAGTGCATGAGCGCGATGGCGATGCTCGCCGGCGCCACCCGCCGCATCAAGTTCGGGATGAACGTCGCGTCCGTCGGGCTCCGGGATCCGCTTCTCCTTGCCAAGCAGTGCGCGACCATCGACTTCCTGAGCGAGGGCCGCCTCCTCCCCGCGTTCGGGATCGGGAGCACCCTCGGCCCCGACTGGAGGGCGACCGGCCGCCCCACCGAGGGGCGCGGCCGGCGCGTCGACGAGGCCCTCGACGTCATCGCGGCCCTCTGGCGCGGCGAGCGGGTGACCACCGACGGGGAGTTCTTCCGGTATCGGAACGCGAGCATCTCGCCGCTTCCCGTGCAGCCCGACCTTCCCTTGTGGATCGGCGGCTCGAGCCGGGCCGCGGTCCGGCGAACGGCGCGGATCGGGACCGGGTGGCTCGCGGGGCGGGAGACCCCCGAGGAGGCCGGCCGGGCGGTCGCCGCGATCCGGGCCGCGTGCCGCGACTTCGGGCGCAGCATCGACGACGACCACTACGGGGCGGGGTTCTACTACCGGTTCGGTAGTCTGGACGAGCCTTTCGTCGCGGAACGGCTCAAGGTGCTCGGTCAGAGCTTCCCGGACCGCGATCCGCGCGATGCGATGGTGGTCGGCGAGGCGGCGGACATCGTCGCCCGGCTCGACGTCTACGTTCGGAACGGGGTCTCGAAGTTCATCCTGCGCCCCCTCGGCCCCACCGACGAGGAGATCTTCGACCAGACCCGCCGTCTCATCGACGAGGTCTTCCCCGCCGTCGAGGCGATGAACCGGCGCGAGGCGGCTTAGCCCGGAAATTTCCGGGCTGGTAACGGTGCGCGCGCACGTGTTCCTGTGACGCCCCGGATGTCGGTCTCGTTGCCGGCGTCGACGGTGCGTTCAGGGCAGCGCTCGTCGAGCGCACACAAGGTCCGGCGCCCGTCGCGCTCGACGAGGCGCCGCACCACGGTCTCCCCGCCACGCGCGGGGTCACGCACCGCCACCAAGCTGCCGTCGACCGCGGACACGTCGGGGTCGATCCAGACGTAGTCGCTGGCGCGCACGCGCGGGGCCATCGCGTCCTCGGCGATGCGCACGATGACGTCCCACGGCCGAACATCGCTCACCCGGCTCACCGCCGCGGCGTTCGTGCTACCGGTGCACGCCGTGCCTCACCACCGCGCGCCCAGCTCGACCCCGACCGCGTGCTCAGGTAGAGCGCCCTCGCTCTCCCGGCGGGTGGCCTTCACGCCGAAGGAGACCTCGGGCGCGTTGGCGCCGGTCGCCGCCGTGAGCCGCCAGCCGAGCGTGTAGTCGCGCGCAGCCGTCGCGAGCCCGAGCCCCACATGCGGGCTGCCGGTGAAGCGTCCGCCGAAGGCCGGGAGGCCGTACGCGGCTTCCGCCTGCCAGCGGCCGGTCGCCTCGGCGGCGCCCGCGCGGTCCGACAGCGGGTCCGTCCGGAACAACGCGTCGAGCCCGCCCTCGGCCTGTCCGCCCCAGTCCTGGCGCAGTGTGAGCGACGGGCCGCGCTGGCTCGACGGATTCGGGTCGAAGACCATCGAGGCCGCGAAGCCCCGGTCCTCGAGGTCGTCGTCGCCGTGCGCGATCAAGGTACGGCCTGAGAAGTCGAGCGAGAGCCCGATCGTCGGATCGGTCCAGGCAAGTCCGCCGCCGATTTCGACCCCGAAGCCGGTCTCGGCATCGCCGCCGTCGTGGCGGGCACCCACTTCGATCTTGGGCGTGAGACTGCCGCCGCCCTCCGTGGCGATGCCGTAGCTGCCCTCAAGACCGAGCCTGAGCCGGGTCACGTCGGAGTCCGACGCCGCCAGCTCGTGCGTCTTCTCCGAGGAGGTCCGCGCCCACAAGGCATCCGTGGTCAGCGCCAGCGCCGGGCCACTCCCCTCGCTCGACAGGGACACCAGGTCGCCGCGCGCACCGGCCGCCGCCATCGTCCAGGAGATGTCCGACTTGAGCGAGCCGCCCACGTCGGGCTTGAGCGTCACCACGCCCGTGCCGACGCCCGCCGCGCCCCAGAGCTTCAGCCGCTCCGACGCCTGGAGCGCCGCATAGGGAATGGCCGCCGTCAGCGACGCCTCCACGTCGCCGTCGCCCTCGCGCACGGCCCCGCCGCACAGGACCTCCCGCGTCTCCGCGTCCAGAGGTTCGAGGCAGCGCACGCCTTCCGTGCCGCTGTCTGCATAGCCGCCCTCGCCGCTGCTTTGCATCAGCGCGAGGCCGGCCAGCCAGTCGCCCCGCGTGTAGTCCGCGCCCAGCATCGCCGTGGTGGCCTCGCCGTCGAGCGAGAAGGTGCCCTCGCGGCCGTCGAAGCTCGACTGCGCCGCCCGGCCCCAGAAGGCGAGGCTGCCGCCCATGCCGTCGGTCTCCCCCGTCGCGGTGAAGCTGCTTCCGAGCAGTGCTTCGAGACCGGTCATGGTGCG
>JAJECB010000233.1 GCA_022822245.1 Gammaproteobacteria bacterium | reverse complement strand
GTATCCGCCGGAAGATCGGGCGCGCCAACACCAACTTCACCCTCGGTCGGCTCGATGACGTGGTCGGCGTGAGGGTCATCTGCCAGGATTTGGTCACCGTCAGGGAATTCAGCGACCGTATCCAGCGCTCGCCAGACTTCTACCGCCTTAAGGACTACATCGCCTCACCCGCGGCAACCGGTTACCGTGGAATCAACCATGTAGTGAGATTGCAACAACCGGTCACTGAAATGGCCGGGATCAACATCCGCTTCGAAATCCAGGCGCGGACGTACCTGCAGCATCGCTGGGCTGTCTGGTCGGAGTCACACGGCGAGGCCGTCAAGCTCGGCGTGGGCGCAGGCGAGGAACACGAGCGCCTGCGCACCCTCTCCGAGGAGATCGACCGCTGGGAGACTGACAATCCCAATATCCGTCAAATCGAACTTCCTCCATACCTCGGCGGGCGCTCTATCGCCGTCTGCTGGCGGACGCGCCACGGTCCGGTGACACCCTACTACTTCCAGGACGAAGTCCAGAGTGCGGTCGACTGGTTGAACTATCTTGAGACCACCTACCCGGCCGAGAGGGAGAACGCCCTGCTTCTCGTCGGCGTCACCGACACCACCACTACACAGAGGTTGCTCCAGCTAACCCACCCCCTATTTACGGGCATGCGGGTACTCGATCCAAGGCACTGGATGCCGAAGTCTTCTGGTGACCACGGCGGAGGAGACCCCGATGGGAGCGTTCGAGCGACTTGAGGCACGGCTTGAGGTCGGGGGGCCGGTGATTCTGGACGGGGCCATCGGCACCGAGCTTGAGCGGCTCGGGGCCCGCATGGACCAGGGCGTTTGGTGCGCCCGCGCGCTCGCCGACAGCCCGGACATGGTCCACGAGGTCCACCGGCGCTACCTCGATGCCGGCGCGGACGTCATCACCGCCAACAGCTACTCCGCCACCCGTGAGGCGATGCAGCGCCATGGCCTCGCTGCCCACTTCGAGGACTGGAACCGGCGCGCGGCGCGAATCGCCCTCGAGGAGCGCGACCGATCTCCGCGTTCGGGATCCGTCGCCGTCGCGGGCTCGGTCAGCAGCTACGGGTACTTCGACGCGCTCGACTGGGAGTCGTTGCTCGACCACTTTCGCGCCCAGGGGGAAATCCTGGTCGAGGAAGGGGTCGACCTCCTGGTCCTCGAGAGCTTGGGGTCCATTGCACGCACCGTCAAGGCGATGGTGAGCGCGACGAAGGACCTCGGGGTGCCCGTGTGGGTGGCCTTGAGCTGCCTTCGCGACCGCGACACCGGCGCCGTCATGCATGGCATCGAGGAAAGCGCCGAAGCTTCCCATGTGGCGGAGACGTACGGCCCGCTCGCGGAGGCGGTGCGGGAGATCATGTCCATCGGCGGCTCGGCCGTCCTCATGATGCACTCGGTGCGGGACGTGACCGAGGATGCGGTCAAGGTCCTGCGCGCGGCTTGGTCCGGGCCGGTCGGCGCCTATCCCAATGCCGGATACTGGACGCGACCCAACTGGACCTTCGTCGACCAGGTATCGCCGGAGGTGTACCTTGCGGACGCGAGGCGCTGGGTCGAAGCGGGGGCCGCGATCGTCGGCGGCTGCTGCGGGGTCGGGGTCGAGCACATCCGTTCCGTCGCGGAAGGACTGAAGGGCGCCTGACGACGATACTCGTCGCCCTTCGGCCGCGTCCTTCTTATTCCGCCGTCCAGGGATCGACGACCTCGACCCCGATGTCCTCAAAGTCCCGGACGTTGCGCGTTGCCACCGCCATGCCACCGGAGCGGGCGATCGCCGCAATCTGGCAGTCCGCCGGTGCCACGGTGCGGCCGGCGGCACGTCGGGTGGAGGCGATCTCCGCGTATTCGCGCGCGGCGTCACTGTCGAATGGCAGGATGCGGCCCTCGAAGTCCTCCCGCAGGATCGCCTCGATGGCCAAGGCCAGTGCGTCCCTGCTCCGGCCCGCCGGCAGGATCGCCACCCCGTAGCGCAACTCCGCCTCGCCGACCGGCGAGAAATGCAGTTCCGCCGCCGGGCGCTCCGCGACCCAGCTCTCCACCGCCGGGTCCGGCGACGGGCGAAGCAATTCGGACACCACGTTGGTGTCCAGCAGCGCGGTCATCGCACCAGGCTCAATCGAAGGTCGGCGGCTCGCGCGCCGGCTCGCGCGGAGGAAGCTCCAGGTCCACGCCGCCCAGCGGTGCGATCCGGGCGCGTATGGCTTCGGCGAGATTGCGCGAACCCGGCTTGCGCCCAACGGCGTCGCGCAGGATCAGCCGCGCTTCCTCTTCCATAGAGCGACCGTTGCCTGCTGCCCGCACGCGCAGGCGCGTCTTCACGTCCTCGTCGAGGTTGCGGATCGTGATGCTCGCCAAGATCGCGCCTGCCAGTCGCTGCTGCGACCCATTCTATTCGCGATTGCGATGCAATCAGCTACATCTCGATCCAACGCTCCACCGCCGCTCTGGAGCGGCATTCAACGCTTGCGGGGAAACACCGGCATGCCGGTGCCGGATCGGGAGAGCCGAGCGGAGTGCCGCGAGATGACGGCGTATGACCGGCGGATCGGCGCGGCCGGGGCTCATGTTCGGCGATGCTTCGCCGCCCAACGCCGGGCCGCTTCCATCTTCGCGAGCTGCGGCACGAAGTCGCAGTAGCGTGACAGGGCCTGGCCCTCGCGGGTCGTCGTTGCCGAGAGGTCGCGCGAGAGCACCCGCACGCCGTCGCGCAGCACGCGGTGATAGAGGACGGGCGGAGCCCGGTTGAGGATGAGTACGTCCACGTCGTTGCAACCGAGTCCGGCCATGAGATCGGTGGTGATGTGCGCGCGGTATCCGAAGCCGCTGTTGTCGGCTCGAGCCTCGTCGACATGGACTGCCACGTCGATGTCGCTGTGTGGCTGCTCCTCGCCGCGCGCGTACGATCCGAAAAGATAGGCTTCGAGGATCTCGGAGCGCGGGTCGAGCAACTCCGCAAGGCGCTCGACAAGCCGCTCGCGAGAGTTCAACGCCTCCATCTGCCGAATCATGGTGGCAAAGGCCCGCGAGAGCAAGGAATTCCCGCGGTGTCGAATGGGGCGGGCCGGCAACGGCGCCGGACGAGGATCGGCCTGCGGGTGCAGGCGAATTCCTCCGTGAACGTGACGGTCGGCCGGTGCAAAGTGATCACTGATTTCACGGCAAATCGCGCGTCAGATCCGAGCATTCGGCGGTTCGGGCGATGATGACCATGAGAGTTCGTCGCTTCACAGGACCCGGCGTACGCGGCTTGATTGATGTAGCACCGGGTGCTATATCATTCGGAATGGTGGAAGGCGCGCGAAGGGTCCGGGTTGCGCACGTTCAAGACCAAGGGCTTCGCGCGGTTCGCGCATCGAGAGGGAATCGCGGACGAAGCGCTGTGCGATGCGGTGGAGCGCGCCGTGAGGGGCTTGGTCGACGCCGACCTCGGCGGCGGCGTCATCAAGCAGCGCGTCGCCCGGCGCGGACAGGGCCGGTCGGGCGGGTTCCGAACGCTCGTGGTGTTTCGCCGGGGGGAGCGGGCGTTCTTCGTCCACGGGTTTGCGAAGAGCGATCGGGAGAACCTTCGGCGCAAGGAACTGTCGGGGCTGCGGTCGCTGGCAAACGAGTATCTGGCGCTGGACGCAGCCGGTCTCGCGGCCGCGCAGGCCGTTGGCGCGATAATCGAGGTGGAATGCGATGACCAAGCAGTATGGGAGCAAGGTGCTGGCGTCGGTGCACGAGGCGGCGCTCGGTTTGGCCGAAGCGGGCGTGATGTCCAAGCGGACGATGAAGGCGTTCGACGAGATGTGCCTCACGCCGGTCGAGGACTTGGCGCCGGAGGAGATCCGCGAGATCCGGCTGCGTGAGAATGCGAGCCAGGCGGTGTTCGCACGCTACCTCAACGTGACGACGGGGCTGGTGAGCCAGTGGGAGCGGGGCGAGAAGCGCCCGCGCGGCGCCTCGCTGAAGCTCCTGACGCTGGTGGCGAAGAACGGTCTCGGGGCGGTCGCCTGAGGGTTGCCGGCCGGCGGGCTGCCGTGTTGCGATAGCGTTGACACGCGACTTGGCAAGCCCTGCGCCCCTGAAATAATCCAACTAAAACGGCGGGTTACGGGCTAGACTGTTTCTTTCCGACGTTCTGGAACAGGCGCGCAACCATTTCAAGGTCTACTTCCAGATATCCGTGTACCAAGGTCGCTCGCGAGAGTTCAACGCCTCCATCTGCCGAATCATGGTGGCAAAGGCCCGTGAGAGTGGGAAGGTCGCAGCGTTCCGAGTGGACTCCCGCGTCGCTCTGACTATGGTGCCGGTGTGATCAGGTCGTCGAGTTCGACCCGGAGCGCCTTGGCGAGCGCGGCAAGGGTCCTGATGGAGCCAGTGCGCTTCCCTCTCTCGATCTGGGACAGGTAGACGGGGTTGATGCCAGCCGCTTCCGCGAGGTGCCGCTGCCTCAATCCGCGGTGCCTGCGGAACACGGCGATCGGGCTCTCTCCCGCGAGGAGCCGGTCCACCACCTCAACCGGGAGCGACTCTTCCTCGGCCGAGGTCGCAAGGTTGTAGAGCTGTTCATCCGACAACATCGCTTTCGCCCTCGGGGCCCATCAAGGTCGAGAAATCGCCCCACGGGATGGCCGCGAGGGCGGGGTTGCCGATCAGGGCAGGTGTCTCGGGGTGCTGCCCCTTCCTGGCTGGCCCCTGTGGTCCGCAACGGCTTGCCTGACGATTCACGGCGCGCGGCCGTACACCGATCTCTGCGCACCTATTCTGCGTAATGATGGCGCGCGGCGAGGAAGTACACGCGGTCATCATCCACCTTGTAGACGAGGCGGTGCTCATGATCGATTCTGCGCGACCGGCAACCGGACAACTTTCCCCGAAGTCGTTCGGGCTTGCCTGGACCGTCGAACGGATCCCGCGCGGTCGCTTCGATAAGCCGGAGCGCGCGGAGCGCCATCCTGCGCTGAGTCCGCGTCCAAAATTCAAGATCCTGGAGGCAATTTGGGTCGAGAACGATGTTGCGCCGCCCGGTCGTGACGGTCACCCTTCGACAAGTCCGAGACGTGCTTGGAGTTCGTCGAGACTGGTCGGATCCCCAGCTCCTCTGTCCGCACGGGCGGCCGCCTCGAGGAGTCTGCGAGCGTTGAGTGGCGAGCGAAGCAGGTGGGCAGTCTCAACCCATCCGGCGAGTTCGTCGGCGGCGACGAGCGCCACCGGCTCCTTGCCCCGACGATGGATGAATACCGGCTCTCGCGTGTCGGTAACCTGATCCATGAGTGTGGCAAGCTGCTTTCGGGCGCCGGTGTACGTCGTTTCACGGATCATAATTGAGCTCCTGGATGGTACATGAATACTGTACGTAGATGATGTTGAAGATCAAGACTCGAGTTGCGAGTGGCAGGCCGTTCGGCGTGGCGAGGTGAGGTGAGGCGGCGGTGGGCTTCGATCTGAGCACGGCCGGGCGGATCGTGTCGATTGCCGCCCTTGGCATCGTGACGGGAGCGCTGGCTTCCCTTGCCGCGATCGGGTTCGTGGACCTCGTCCTGCTCCTCAACGAGTGGCTGCTCGTCTCTCCGCGCAGCCGCTTCATGCAGGACGACGAGACGCTGCTGCTCCTCGCCACCGTCGGCGTGCCCGCCACGGGCGGGCTCATCGTGGGGCTCGTGCACCGCTACCTGATTCCGGAGAACCGCCCCCACGGCCCCCCCGACGTCATTCGCTCCGTACAGGGGCTGGACGGACGGCTCCCGGTCCGCTCCGGCTTCCTCTCCGCGCTGACGAGCGCGGTGTCTCTGGGAGCGGGCGCGTCGGTCGGGCAGTACGGCCCGCTCGCCCACCTCGGGGCGACCCTCGGGTCTCTGGTCGCGCGCGTCAACCGGAGGAGCCGGTGGATGGCGACCGTCGGGGTGGGCTGCGGGGTCGCCGCCGCGATCTCGACCGCGTTCAACGCGCCCATCGCCGGGATCGTCTTCGCCCACGAAGTGATCCTCCGGCACTACTCGTTGCGGGCGTTCGCCCCGATCACGGTCGCCGCGGCCATGGGGCACGTCTTCGCCAACGTGGTCTTCGAGCGTCCGCCCCTCTTCCGGGTGGAAGCGATAAGCGCGGTCTCGGCGCCCGAGTTCCTCGGGTTCATCGCAATCGGGGTCGGCGGTGCGTTCGTGGCCGTCGCCTACATGCGCGCCATCCTCCACTCGGGCCGGATCGCCGCCCGGGTGCCCGTCGCGGACTGGTTGAAACCGATGCTCGCCGGCACCGTCCTCGGCCTCGCCGCGATCGGGGTGCCCGACATCCTCGGCATCGGCAAGGAGACGTTGCGCTTCGCGGTCATCGACCACGCTTTCTCCCCCGGGGAGCTCGCATTCCTCCTCGCGGCCAAGATCCTCGCGACCGCGCTCTGCATCGGGTTCGGATTCGCGGGCGGGGTGTTCAGCCCGGCTCTCCTCGTCGGCATCCTGTTCGGGGCGCTCGCCGGCAACGGCGCCGAGCTGCTCGCGGGCGATCTCCGATCGGATATCGCCATCTACGCGATCTGCGGCATGGTGGCGGTCGCGAGCGCGGTCATCGGTGCCCCGCTTACCACGATCCTCATCGTGTTCGAGCTCACCCGGAACTACGACCTCGCCACCGCGGCGATGGTGAGCGTGGTCTTCTCGAACCTCGTCTCGTACCGGATCTTCGGCCGTTCGCTCTTCGACGTGCAGCTCCGGATGCGGGGCTTCGATCTCTCCGCCGGGCGCGACCGGGCGATCCTCGAGCGCCGGCCGATCGAGCGCTACGTCAGCCAGGACTTCACCGCGCTGGCGCCGGATCTGCCGCTCGGCGAGGCGAAGTCGCGTCTGCTCGCCTCGCGCCGCCACGAGGGTTACGTGGTCGATGCCGGTGGGGTCTGGCTCGGGTCGGTGAAGCTCGCGGAGATCGAGGCGAGCGAGGCAGAGAACGCCGGTTCCGGTTCCGGTTCCGGTACCGAGACCGCGGTCTCCGATCTCGCGAAGCGCGAGGAGCCGCTTCTCACCCCGAAGACCTCGGTCTGGGCCGCGATGGAGCGCATGGGAGATTTCGTGGGCGAGAGCATTCCGGTGCTCGAGGAAGGCGACGGCGGGCGCATGCTCGGGGTAGTCTTCGAGGCGTCCGTCGTCAGGGCCTACCTCGACGCGATGAGCGAAATCCGCCACGAGGAAAACGCGGGGGCCTGAGCGTCCCGCAGCGGAGATGGCGATGGAGATCGCACGGCTCATCTCGTTGCTTCGGCCGTCCGGCCGCGGTCCGGCCGCTTCGCCTTCCCGCGTCCGGGCTTCCCGCGCCGCTCTTCCCGGCACCGTCGTCTCCGGCGCCGGAGATGCGGGTGCCGCCGCCCCGGTCGGAGCGTATTCGGGGCCGGCCGGGCGACGTCTTCTTGCCGCGGAGCTGTTGGCCGCGATCGCGTTCGGGTCCGCGGCCGTGTCCGCGGTCCCGACCCAGGTCGCCGCCGCCGACCCCTACCGGGCGATCACCGTGGTCTCCTGGGGCGGGCCCTACGAGCGAAGCCAGGCCAAGGCCTACTTCGAGCCGTTCACCAGGGCGACCGGAATCCGGATCGACGTCGCCCGTTACGACGGCGGGCTGGACGAGGTTCGCCGGCAGGTCAACTCGGGCGAGGTGTCCTGGGACCTCGTGGACATGACCATGGCCGACAACCGCGCCGCCTGCCGGCAGGGACTGCTCGAGCCCATCGACCACTCGATGCTCCACCCCGCCCCCGACGGCACTCCGGCGGCGCGGGACTTCATCGACGGGGCGCTCACCGAGTGCGGGGTCGCGCAAATCGTCTACGCCATGGTGGTCGCCTACAACCGCGACGCGTTCCCGGGGGAGCGTCCCGCCCGGATCGCGGACATCTTCGATCTGCACCGGTTTCCGGGGACGAGGGCGCTCCAGCGAGGTCCGGAGGCGAACCTGGAGTGGGCCCTCCGCTCGTACGGGGTGCCGCGCCAGGAGCTCTACCAGCTCCTCAGCACGGAGCGGGGGCTGCGGCTCGCGTTCGAGCGGCTCGACCGTATCCGCGACCACGTGGTCTGGTGGACGTCCACGGACCAGCCGGTGGAGATGCTCATCAGCGGAGAGGCGGTGATCGCCTCGGAGTACAACGGCCGGCTGTTCGAGCTTGCGGCGGTTCAGGGCCACCCCATCGAGATCATCTGGGACGGGCAGGTCTACGAGCTCGGCACTTGGGCGATACCCCGGGGGACGCGGCGCATCGACGACGTCCTCGAGTTCATCCGCTATGCGACCGGCACCCACCCTCTCGCCGAGCAGGCGAGGTACATCGCCTACGGCCCCGCCCGCCGGTCCTCGATGAAGCTCGTGTCCACGCACGCGGAGACCGGGGTGGACATGCGGCCGCACCTCCCGACCAGTCCTGCGAACTTCCGGACCCCGATCCTCAAGGACACGGAGTGGTACGCGAGCCTCTACGACCGGATCAAGGCCCGCTTCGACGCCTGGCTCGCCGAGTAAGGAGGCCGGTTTCCGAAGAGCGAGCACGCCCCCGTTCGCCCCGCCCGTCACGCCCCTCGTCACCCACCGGCGTGGTGGCCGGACGAGTCTGGCCGCTCTTTACTCAAACTTGGTGGGTTTCTTGGCCCGATAGTGTGGACGCGGCCTGGTCGTGGAGCAGGTTCCGGGCGATCTCCCGCGCCTCGTCCAGGGTTTCGACCTCGTGGCCGTCCGGGACGTGCCGCAGGACGTCGAGGGTGTGCAGGATGTCCGCGACCCGTCCCGTCGCGCCCATCACGATGACTTCGGTCTCCTGCCGGCCCGCGACCTCGATGAGCTGCTCGATCACCATGGCCGCGCTGTCGTCGACGTAGGTCGCGCCGGAGAAATCGAAGATGGTGACCTCGTGGTCCTTGATGTCGGCCCCGATCACCGAGACCAGCTTGTGGGAGGAGGCGACGGTGAAGTTTCCCTTGAGCGCGACCAGGCCGACCCGCGCCGAGTAGGGGTCATGCGTCCCGGGATCCGCTGTCGCCGGGTCTTCCGCGCCCTGCGTTCCGCTCTCCGCCGCTCCATCGCCGTCCGTCCCGCGTTCCGCTTCCCCGAAGAACGTCCGATCGAGGAGCGGCACGGACACCACGCTGTCGAGCTCCATCCGCTCGAGCCGCCTCGCGTGGGACATCCCGGCCGCGATGAGCCCGATCGCGACCGCGGTGATGAGATCGACGAACACCGTGAGGCCCAGGGTCATCGCCATGACGACGAGGTGGTCGCGGCGGAGCCGGTGGACGCGCGAGAGCAGGCGCCAGTCGATGATGTCCCAGCCGACCTTCATGAGGACGCCGGCGAGGGCGGCGAGCGGGATCGGCTCGACGAAGCGCCCGAGGCCGAGCACGAGAGCGAGGAGGAGCAGCGCCCGCAGCGCGCCGGAGGCCGGGGTGCGCCCCCCGGCGCGGATGTTGGTCACCGTGCCCATGGTCGCCCCCGCCCCGGGGAGCGCCCCGAAGAGCCCCGCGACGACGTTGCCGAGCCCCTGGCCCACCAGCTCCCGGTTCGGGTTGTGGCGGGTCCCGGTCAGCGAGTCGGCGATGAGGGAGGTGAGAAGGCTGTCCACCGAGCCGAGGAGGGCGAGGATGAGGGCCGGCTCGAGCGCCCGCAGCAGGAAGCCCGCGGACGGCAGCCCGATCTGCAGCCCGGGGAGGCCGGTCGGCACGTCTCCGATGACGGGGGCGGAATCGAGCCACAACACGCCGATGAGGGTGCCGGCGACGAGGGCGACGAGAAGGCCCGGGACGAGCCGCGCGAGCCGGCGCGGCCAGAGCGCGGCGATCGCGAGGGTGACCGCTCCGATCACGAAGGCGTCGGCGTTCATGCCCGTCACCGCCTCCGGAAGGGCCGCCGCCGCTCCCATCGGGCCGCCCGGCGCGGTGGGCGCTCCCAGGAACGGCATGGCCTGGATCAGGAAGATGATGATGCCGATCCCGGACATGAACCCGGAGACGACCACGTACGGCGTGTAGGCGACGAAGCGCCCGACCCTCGACAGGCCGAGGAGCACCTGGAGGAGGCCGGCCATCACCACCACGGTGAGGGCCTCGGTGAGGGTGGACGCGTGGCTGGCGACGATGACCGCCATGGCCACCGTCATCGGGCCGGTGGGTCCCGAGATCTGGGACCTCGTGCCGCCGAAGACGGACGCGAAGAAGCCGACCGCGATCGCGCCGTAGAGGCCCGCG
>JAJECB010000294.1 GCA_022822245.1 Gammaproteobacteria bacterium | reverse complement strand
TCGCCACCGTCCTTCCCTCTGTCCTGAATGGATACACGAGCATCGAGGCTCGCATGACAAGCACAGGAGAAGGGAAGAGACACGCGACCCCCCTCTCTCGATGCCCAGTGCGGGCATCGCGGAGGGTTGGGATGTGCACATCCCGTACACCCTCCCCGGGGGTCGCTCCCGTCCAGTGATCCCGTGCGGGAAGGCCATCGGCGAGCCGAAACGGAAGCGCGCCTCCAGACCTGTCGGCCCGCGCCATCGGTGCCGCGCCGACTCGCTGCCGCGTGCGTCTCGCCACCCCATCTACGAGGCCCGGTTCCGTTGGTGCAGGCCGACGAATCCGACGATGACCCGTTCGTTCGGCTCGTCCCAGGCGAAGGCGATCCGGATCGTGTGGTGCGGGTCGTGGCTCGTCCCCTTGCCGAGGTGGGCCGCCAGCTTCCACGCCGTTCCGTTGACGCGGGTCCGGTACCAGTCCGGGAATTGCCCCATCGTGGAAGCGGACTGGTTCGACTTGTAGAACCAGCCGGGGCAGGTCTCCCCGATCCGATCGGCCGGTCCGTTCCGGTACGCCGTGGCGAGCCACGCCAGCGCGTCGAGCACCTCCGCGGGGTTCGCGAAGGGCGTGTCCTCGTTCGAGCGGGAGTTGAGCTTGATGAGCAGCCTGTCGGGGAACATCTCCCGCGCCTGGGCGATGGCCTCGCGGACGGTGCGCACGGGCTCCGCCGCCACCGGCTCGCCGTCGTGCGTCCGGGCCTGCCTGCGCTCCTCGACGTAGGCGCGCCGCCAGTGCTCCTCCATCCTCCGGCTTCGCGACACCTCCTCCCGGAGCCGTCCGGCTTCCTCGCCTCCCAGCGCCTTCTCCTCTCGGAGCGTCCGGTTGTCCGCTTCGAGGCGCTCTCGGTCCTCGCGGAGGGCCTCGATCTCGCGCCGGGTGGCATCGTCTTCGTCCCCGGGCGGTCCCGATGCAGGTTCGGTCTCGGCAGCGGCGTGGTCCGCTGCCCCGGAAGCCGGGCGCGCCTCTCCGGCGCCGGCCCGCTTCCCCGAGGCGTCCTCCGCTGGCGGATCGGGCCGGGCAACGCGCTCCCGCCACGCATCGACCGCACCGAGAATGGCGTCCTCGCACTCGCCGCGCTTCAGGGATCGCTCAAGTTCCTCGGCCCGCGAGGGGGCTTGCGGACGAAGCGGCCCGTACTCCTCGAGAGTGACTTCCAGGTAGACGAGGAGCGGGAGCGCCGATCCGGTCAGCGCGGGCCGGTCCTCGACCAGTCCGGGCCAGGGATCCGGGTCGATCCCGAGGTAGCGCAGTTCCTCGCCGAACCGTTCCCGCAGGGTGCGGCAAAGGCCCACGATCTGCTCCCGGCACCAGTCGAAGAGCTCGCGCCGCTTCGCGTGGCGGATGTCCTCCATCCACTTGACGAGCGTGTCGGCCTCCTCCCACTCGGGCGCGTTGGGCGGGAGATCCTGCAGGATGCCGAGCCAATCCTGGAAGAGCGGGGACGCCAGTGGCGGCGGTGCGGGGAACCGCCGCGCGAGGAGGCAGAGCATCAGCCCGGCGGACTCGCGGTCGACCGTGCCGTCGACCGCCACCAGTGCCTCGCGCTCGCTCCGCCACTCCTCGGCCGTCCAGAACGACTCGAAGCGTGCGTCCGGTGGCTCGGGCACCGGCATGCCCCGGCCTGCAAGGTGCTCGGCGGCCCGGCCGCGAAGCGCGCCGTGCGCGTCCACCCAGGCATTGAGAACGGCTCGGACGAGGTCCTGATCGTGGTGCCCGATCGCCTCCAGCACCGGCTGGAGGAGCTTTGGCCGGGGCGCGCGGCTGGCGTCCCGGTATCCGTCCACCCGAAGACGCCGCAGGCCGGCCCCGAGTTCTCGGCGAAGCGCCTTGGACTTGGAGCGGTGCTTGAGGGCGCGCTTCACCACGCGGCGGCGGAAGTCCTCGCTCAGCACGGGGAAGATCTCGCTGGGCGTTCTCGGTCTGATCGCGGGCTCGGCAGTCACGGTGGTCGCTCCTTGCAAGGAATGAGTCTCTCTCCCTCCACCCGGAGGGACGCGTGCACGGACGGAGGCAAGGGGCGCGGTCCGCCGCCGCTCGCCAAGTCCGACCAGGACTCGGCGCGTTACGCGATGGTCCGATCCCCCGGTCGAGAATGCACCGGCTCGTCGAAGCCGAGCCGGCGACTCGGGTGCGAAACCGAAACGTTGGAATCAACGTAAAGCAAGGGCGAGTGGGCCGCCCGGTCGCGCTGGACCACAAGGGCTCGTCCGGCGAATCGAGCGGCGACGGGGACGCCCGCCGCTCCGAGAGACGGGTGGACGGAGAACGCCAGCCCCACAATAATTTGTGGCCTTGTTCCACCAAACGTGCAACCGAGCAGCCCCGAGACACGCCAGCGGACTCCTGAGCGCGGGCAGCACCGGTGCTTCTCCGATTCCGGGGTTCCTTCTCCGTGTCTCGTCGAGAGCGGCTACATCGCTTTCCGTGAAACTCGGGGGTGGGGGCGATCCCGGATCGAGGATTCGGTGACCGCGGAGCGCTGTTCGCCCGCC
>JAJECB010000397.1 GCA_022822245.1 Gammaproteobacteria bacterium | reverse complement strand
GCCGCTCTGGAGGCGCTCGGCCGGGCGGGAGTGGTTCGGGTGGTGGCCACCGGGCGCAGCCTCTACTCCGCGGACCTCGTGCTGTCGGAGGACTTTCCCATCGACTACCTGGTCTTCTCCACCGGAGTGGGGACGCTGCGCTGGCCGCAACGGGACTCTCTCTGGGACTTCCACTTCCGCGATCACGACCTGCGCCGCGCCCTCGACGTGCTCGAATCGGAAGACCTCGACTACGCCGTGCACCGTTCGCCGCCGGACAACCACCATTTCTTCTACCGCGCGAGCGGAGCGGACAACGCCGACTTCGTTCGCCGGCGCGAACGCTACCGGGACTTCGCCCGCCCCTGGCACCCGGACCGTCTCGACGGGCTCCGGGCCAGCCAGCTCATCGTCATCGAGCCGAACGAGCGCCCATCGTGCTATCCCGCTCTCGCGAGGCGCCTGCGCGGACGCAGCGTGGTGCGCACCACGTCTCCCCTCGATCATCGCACCCGGTGGATCGAGATCTTTCCCGCCGAGGTGTCGAAGTCCCGGGCCGCGGAGCGCATTCGCCAAAGCCTGGGGGTGGGTCGGGACCGGGTGAGCGCGGTAGGCAACGACTACAACGATGCCGACCTGCTGGCGTGGGCCGCCAACGCGTACGTGGTGGACAACGCGCCCCGGGACCTCAAGGCCCTCCACACCGTGGTGCCGTCCAACGACGAGGACGGTTTCGCCGACGTCGCCGCGCGCATCGTCGCTTCCCGGGAGCCGGGAGGGGAGGGCTGAGTCTCGGGCGACGCGGCGTCGAGCCGCCCCCCGGCGTCATCGGCGAGGCGGATCAGGCGGGAGGCGGCCAGCGCTCCTCGAGGTATCGGTACACTGCCCGGAGGCCCATCGCCTCGCCGCCCTCGGGCCGGCCCGGACGAGTGCGCGTGTTCCAGGCCATGAGGTCGAAGTGGACCCAGGGGATCCCGTCCCCGACGAAGCGCTGCAGGAAGAGCGCGGCGGTGATCGCCCCGCCGAGCCCGGTAGTGGGGCTGTTCACGACGTCGGCGACGGGAGTGTCGATGAACTCCTCGTAGCCCGGATGCAGGGGAAGGCGCCAGAGCGGATCCCCGGTGTCCCGGGAGGCGCGGGCGAGGCGCTCCGCCACGTGGTCGTCGTTGGAGAACATGGCGGGCACGTCCGGGCCGAGCGCGACCCGGGCCGCTCCGGTGAGCGTCGCGAAGTCCACGATCAGCTCCGGCCGGCCGGCGCTCGCGGCACAGAGTACATCGCTGAGAATGACGCGGCCCTCCGCGTCGGTGTTGTCGATCTCGATCGCGGCCCCGTTGCGGGCGCGGATGATGTCTCCGGGGCGGTAGGCGTTCGCGGACACCGCGTTCTCCACCGCCGCGATCATCAGGCGCAGCCGTACCGGCAACCGCTCGCGCATGATCAGCCGGGCCAGCCCGATCGCGTGCGCGGCGCCGCCCATGTCCTTCTTCATCAGCCGCATGTTCTGCGCCGACTTGAGATCCAGGCCGCCGCTGTCGAAGCACACCCCCTTGCCGACGAGGACGAGCTCGGGGTGGGCCGGATCGCCCCAGAGCAGCTCCACGAACCGGGGGGCGTGGGCGCTCGCGCGCCCCACCGCGTGCACCGCGGGATAACCCTCGCCGAGCAGATCGTCCCCGACGATTTCGGCGAATTGCCCTCCCGTTTCCTCCGCCAGCTCCCGGACCGCGGCCGAGAGGTCCGCCGGCATCATGTCCTGGGCCGGAGTGTTGATGAGATCGCGTACCAGGTGGATGGAGGAAGCGAAGTTCCGGATGCGCTCGACGCGGCACGGGGCGTCCACGGCGAGCCGGATCCGGCGGCTCTCCCGCTGCTTGTAGCGGTCGAAGCGATAGGTGGCGAGCGCAAATCCGAGGGCCGCGCTCTCCGCCTGCTCGCTCGTCCACGGCGCGTGCAGCCGGTAGGTGCCGGCCGGCAGACGGGCGGGCAGGTGGGCGATGGCGAAGGGACCCGGAGCAGGGGACGTGGCGGTGACGACACAGGCGAGTCCGCCGTCTTCGTCCGGCACCGGGCACAGGTGGCCCCGCCTGGCCTGGAACCCCGCCGCTTCCAGCCACCGCAGGGCACGCGCGTCCTCGATGCCCGAGTCTCCGAGCTCCGCGTCCTCGGGGATGGGCACGATGGGAACCGCCTGCGGGCAGGGGCCCTCGATGACGACGTCGTCCACCGTAGCGCTCACGTCAGAGCCCGGCGAACTCGCGCCACGCCGCGCCCCATCCGGAGGGTGCCGCCTCTTCTGCGCGAGGTCGGCACTCCGCGGACCCTGGTTCCGCGTTGCGCGGTGACGAGGCCGGCCACTCCCCGGTCACCGGCCATCGTCGCTCACGTCAGCTCTCGAGGAAGGCGATGGCCTCGGCCCGAGACGGGTAGATTGAGATGATCTTGTCGAATCCGCTGATCTCGAAGACTTCGCGAATCTGCGCGGAGAGGGAGCAGAGCGCGAACTTTGCGTCCCGACTCCGGAGTGTCTTGGCGACCAGCAACACCGCGCGCAAGCCCGCGCTGCTGATGTAGACGAGCTTCTCGAAGTCGATCATCACACCCTTGTCGCTCTTGTCGATGGCGGTTCTGATCGCTTCCTCGAACTCGCTTGCGTTGGAGCCGTCGACACGTCCGTTCACGCTGGCGGACAAGATGCCTTCCTGCCGTTCGGTTACCACATGCATCGATTTCAAGTCTCCAAGGTGTGTCGATTTTCCATGCTGACTGCGAGCCTCCCGGTCGCGTCGCTTATACACCGCATTGGCCGCTTCCGTCCAGCCCGCTCCCCCGGCGGCGGCGGTGCGACCGGGGCCCTCCGGCCCCGGGTCCGGGCCCCGCCCCGGCCGATGGTGTCCGTTGCGTGCTCAGTCGTCCTCCGGCTCCTCCGGCATGAGGACGAACTCGGGATAG
>JAJECB010000395.1 GCA_022822245.1 Gammaproteobacteria bacterium | reverse complement strand
GGCGGCACCGCCTCCCCGTGGACCCACACCGCGGGAATCGCGGCGGCGTAGAGGGCGGCCGCCATCAGCAGGGCGTCGTAGAACATCGCCGCGAAGCGTCGGGCGAGGCCGGCGGGCTCGGGAGAGTCGGCGGCCACGTCGGGCTCCGCCGGTGTGGCCGGTTCAGCCGGCGCGGGGGGGTCGGCGGGCATCGGCGGGCTCGAGCGGCGCCGGAGGCTCGGCGGACGCGGGGGGCGGGGCGGGCATCGGAAGCGGGTTCGGACCGGACGAGATGGCGGGACGAGACGGCGGGGCGGGTCGGCTCAGGCCCGGGGAAGGGTGACCCCGCGCTGCCCTTGGTACTTGCCGCCCCGGTCGAGGTACGAGGTCTCGCAAGTCTCGTCGGCCTTGAGGAACACCACCTGGGCCACCCCTTCGTTCGCGTAGACGCGCGCGGGAAGCGGCGTCGTGTTGGAGAACTCGAGGGTGACGTGGCCCTCCCACTCGGGCTCGAGGGGGGTCACGTTCACGATGATCCCGCACCGCGCGTAGGTCGACTTGCCGAGGCAGATGGTGAGCACGTCGCGCGGGATCCGGAAGTATTCGACGGTGCGGGCGAGCGCGAACGAGTTGGGCGGCACGATGCACTCGTCCGCTTCGATGTCGACGAAGCTCGATTCGGTGAACGCCTTCGGGTCCACCACCGCGGCGTTGATGTTGGTGAACACCTTGAACTCGGGGGCGCAGCGCACGTCGTAGCCGTAGCTGGAGGTGCCCCAGGAGATCACCGCGCGGCCGTCGAGCTCGCGGACCTGCCCCGGCTCGAACGGCTCGATGAGGCCGCGCTCGCGGGCCATGCGGCGGATCCAGTGGTCGGGCATGACGGCCATCGGGTGCCTCGGTGTGGACCTCGGGGCGGTTCTCAGGCCGGCATTCGCTGCCGGTACGTCTCCGCGTACTCGCGGGTGTCCGCGTAGTGGGGCGGCAGCGGGCGCCCGTTGGGGATGGTGAGCCAGAGGCGCAGCAGGTGGCGGCGGTCCGCCGCGCCGGGAGGGTCCTCGAACGCGGTCCGCCCGTGCACGATGGTGTGGTTGCTCGCGAGCAACACGTCCCCCGGGCGGAGCTCGAGCCCGAGCGCCATCCCCGGCTCCTCGGTGATGCGATGGAAGAGCTCGAGCGCCTCGGCTTGGCGCCCGGTGAGGCGCGGCACGTCCTCGAAGCGCTGCGCCGAGTAGATGTACTCGGCCTTGAGGAGGATGCTCAAGTGCCCCGCGTGCCAGGTGTAGACCGGCAGCACCTGGCACCGGGCGCCGTCCGCCCGCTGGCCGCGGGCGTCCACCCAGAATTCCTCCTGGAGCACGGTCGCGAGATCGGGGCGGCGGCGGACGATCTCGTTGAACACCTCGACCGCGCTCACGACGAGGGTTCGTCCCCCCCGCGCCCCGCCGCGCAGGCAGCTGAGCACGAAGATGTCGCCCCCGTCGGTATGGAGCCGGATGGCGTGGTTCGTCTGGAAGTACCGGATCGATTCGTCGGAGCCGAAGGGGCGGCCGGTGTCGCGCACGTCGTGGAGGAGGCTCCCGGCGAGGTCCTGGCCGACCGGCCGCCCGAGGTGGGTGTCGAGGCCCCAGATCGCGATGCGGGTCTCCGCCTCGCTCCAGCGCGCGGCGGGGAGCCCCCGGAGGAGCACGAATCCCCGCCCCCCTTCGAGCTCGCCCAGCACCGCCTCGAAGTGCCGGCGCATCCGCCCTAGGGGAAAGTCGTCGCGGGTAATCGCGAAGAGGTCCGTCCCGCGTGCGGCGACGGCGGCGACCGCCGCCTCGAGCTCCGCCGCCATCGCGCCTTCGAGGGCGAGGACCCAGTCCGCCCGCGCGGCCATCCGGTCGCCGCGCCACGCGGCGGGGTCGTCGAGGACGGTGATCAGCGGCTCGCGCACGGGGCGCCCCGGGGCGCCTAGTCGGCGCCGACCCGGATCTCGCCGAACGCCTGGGACCAGTTCCGCGGGTTGAGCGAGAGGCGGGCCGCCACCCGGCGGGCGGTGTCCCGGAAGCGACGGGCGATGGGACCTTCCGGGTCCCGGGCGACGGTGGGCCGGCCCTCGTCCGCGTCGGCGCGGATCTCCCGCGCGAGGGGAAGCTGGCCGAGGAGGGTCGCGCCGTGCTCGGCGGCCATCCGCTCGCCCCCGCCGGCCCCGAAGATGGGCTCCTCCCGCCCGCAGCCGGGGCACACGAACACGCTCATGTTCTCGATGACGCCGAGCACCGGGACCTCGACCCGCTCGAACATGCGAAGGCCCTTGCGCGCATCGGCGAGGGCCACGTCCTGGGGCGTGGTGACGATGACCGCGCCGCTCACCGGCACCCGCTAGGAGAGGGTGAGCTGGATGTCCCCGGTGCCGGGCGGGAGGTCGACGATGAGGTAGTCGACGGCGCGCCAGTTGGTGTCCCGGAGGAGCTGCTCGAGGGCCTGGGTGACCATCGGCCCTCGCCAGATCATCGGGGTGTCCTCCTCGATGAGGTAGCCGATGGACATCGACTGGACCCCGTGCCCGGTCATCGGGTCAATGGAGCGCTGGTCCGGAGACTCGGGCCGCTCGGAGATGCCGAGCATCCGGGGCTGGCTCGGGCCGTAGATGTCGGCGTCGAGGAGCCCGACCTCGGCCCCTTCGGCGGCGAGGGCGAGGGCGAGGTTGACCGCGACCGTCGACTTGCCCACCCCCCCCTTGCCGGAAGCGATCGCGATGACGTTCTTGATCCCGTCCAGCAACTGGACGTTCTTCTGCACCGCGTGGGCGACGATCTGCCACTCGATGTCGACCGACGCGGACTCGACGCCGGGCATCGCGGCGAGCTCCGCCTCGAGGGCGTTGCCGAGCTCCGGGGCGTAACCCGCGGCCGGGAAGCCGAGCACGACGCGGGCGCGGGCCCGGCCCCCCTCGAGGCCGACCGACTTCACCGCCTTCCCGAGCGGCGCGCCGAGATAGGGGTCCACCCACCCGGAGAGGGCGCGCTCGATGTCCTGCACGGTGCTCGCCATGGCGCCCGGATTCTACACCCCGCGCCGCACCGGCCCCGTACCCCGGCGGGGCGGTACGATGTAGACTGCCGGCCGCATGAGCGAAGCAGAGTCGACGCGCCGGCGCATCCTCGTCACGAGCGCGCTCCCCTACGCCAACGGCCCCATCCACATCGGCCACCTCGTCGAGTACATCCAGACCGACGTGTGGGTCCGGTTCCAGCGCATGCGCGGCGCGGAGGTCCACTTCGTGTGCGCCGACGATGCCCACGGCACCCCCGTCATGCTGAGCGCGGAGCGCGAGGGGGTGTCCCCGGAGGAGCTCATCGAGCGGATCGGCGCCGAGCATCAGGCGGACTTCGCCGCCTTCGACATCAGCTTCGACAACTACCACACCACCCATTCGCCCGAGAACCGGGAGTGCTCCGAGCGGATCTACCGCGCCCTCCGCGAAGGGGGGCACGTGGTCGAGCGCACCATTCCGCGCCTCTACGACCCGGAGCGCGAGATGTTCCTGCCGGACCGTTACGTCCGGGGAGAGTGCCCCCGGTGCGGGGCGCCGGACCAGCTCGGGGACTCCTGCGAGGTGTGCGGGGCCACCTACGAGACGGACGAGCTTCGCAACCCGATCTCCGTGGTCTCGGGAGGGCGCCCTGAGCTCCGCGACTCCGAGCAGGTCTTCGTCCGGCTCGCGGACTTCGACGACGTGCTGCGGACCTGGGTCGGAGAGACGTTCCGCCCGCCCGGGGAGGCCGAGCGGCGGCGGGTCCAGCCCGAGATCGCCAACAAGCTCGACGAGTGGCTCTCGGAGGGCCTCGAGGACTGGGACATCTCGCGCAACGCCCCCTACTTCGGCTTCGAGATCCCGGACCGGCCGGGCAAGTTCTTCTACGTCTGGCTGGACGCCCCCATCGGCTACATGGCGAGCTTCCTGAACCTGTGCGGCCGGGTCCGGGCGCAAGGGGGCGATCTCCGCTTCGAGTACTTCTGGGCGAAGGACAGCGAGGCGGAGGTCTACCACTTCATCGGCAAGGACATCGCCTACTTCCACACCCTGTTCTGGCCCGCGTGCCTGCACGGCGGCGGCTTTCGCAAGCCGAGCGCGGTCTTCTGCCACGGGTTCCTCACCGTGAACGGCGAGAAGATGTCGAAGCGCCGGGGGACGTTCATCCAGGCCCGCACCTACGCGGACCACCTCGACTCCGAGTACCTGCGCTACTACTTCGCGTGCAAGCTCGGGGACGGGATCGAAGACATGGATCTCAACCTCGACGACTTCGTCGCCCGGGTCAACTCGGATCTCGTGGGCAAGGTGGTGAACATCGCGTCGCGTTGCGCCCGCCTGCTGCATCGGATCGCCGACGGGCGGCTTGCCGCCGAGCTTCACGACCCCGCGCTCTTCGAGCGGTTCGCGGGGGCGCGCGACACCATCGCCGGCTGCTACGAGACGCGCGAGTACGGCCGCGCGATGCGCGAGGTGATGGCCCTCGCGGACCTCGCCAACCGGTACATCGACGAGCACAAGCCGTGGGTGGCCGCGCGCGAGCCGGACGGGAAGGCGCAGGCGCACGCGGTGTGCTCGACGGGGATCGAGCTGTTCCGGCTCCTCGCCGGGTTCCTGAAGCCGGTCGTGCCCGCGACGGTGGCGAAGGCCGAGGCCTTCCTCGGGGTCCCGCCGCTCGCGTGGAGCGAGCTCGCGAAACCCCTCTGCGCCGCCGGAGAGCACCGGCTCAACCGCTTCGAGCCGTTGCTGACGCGGGTCGATCCGGGCCGCGTCGACGCCATGGTGGAAGCCTCCCGCGAGCAATAGCGGTGGCCCCGGAGGCGGTCCGGTCGTTCTTCCGGCGGCTCGCGGAGGCGGACCCCGCCCCGTCCACCGAGCTCGAGTACGCCACCGCGTTCGAGCTGCTCGTGGCCGTGATCCTCTCCGCCCAGGCCACCGACCGGAGCGTCAACGCGGCGACCCCCGGCCTCTTCGCGGCGGCCCCGACCCCGCGCGCGATGATCGGGCTCGGGGTGGAGGGGGTGCGCGAGCACATCCGCACCATCGGGCTCTTCAACAGCAAGGCGCGGAACCTCGTTCGCGCCTCGGAGATGCTCGAGGAGCGCCACGGCGGGGAGGTCCCCCGGACCCGCGAGGCCCTCGAGGCGCTCCCCGGCGTCGGCCGCAAGACCGCGAACGTGGTGCTCAACACCGCCTTCGGGGAGGAGACGATCGCGGTCGATACCCACATCTTCCGGGTCTCGAACCGGACCGGGATCGCGCCCGGCCGCAACGTCCGGGAGGTGGAGGACGGGCTGCTCGCGAATGTCCCCGCCGAGTACCGGCGCCACGCCCACCACTGGCTCATCCTGCACGGCCGATATACCTGCACCGCGCGCCGGCCGCGCTGCGAGGAGTGCCGGGTGGCCGACCTCTGCCCCCGCATCGGACTCTGAACCATCCTCGGGCCGGCGGGCCACGGCCCCGGTCGGCGCGGGGCGGGCCGTTCTGATAACCTGCCCGGTCGGTTGCCGGCGGCGCGCCGGTCGAAGTATGGATGCGTGGAGCAAAGGCCCTCGATGAGCCCGCGGACCTCTCCCCCGCCCGGTGCGGAATCGTCCCTCCCGGCCTGGATGGAGCCGGTCGACGCGTTCGTGCGCCACCTCGCCCACGAGCGGCGGCTCTCTCCGCACACCCGCGATGCCTATCGCCGGGACCTGGCGGCGGCGGCGGAGCACTTCGCGTCGGCGGGGAAGTCCGGCTGGGCGGCCCTCACTGGGGTGGAGGTCCAGGGGTTCGCGGCCTGGTGCCACCGGAACGGGCTCTCCGGGCGCTCGATCCAGCGGCGCCTGTCGGCGCTTCGCACCTTGCTCGACTATCTTGTCCGGGAAGGGCAGAGCGACCGCAACCCCGCGCGCTCGGTGCGCGCCCCGAAGGTCGCCCGCCGTCTCCCGAAGGCGCTCGACCCGGACGAGGCCGCCGAGCTCCTCGACATCGAGCCCCCGCAAGGATACGAGGCGGTGCGCGACCACGCGATGCTCGAGCTCCTCTACTCCTCCGGCCTTCGCCTCGGCGAGGTGCAGGGGCTTTCCCTCGGCGACCTCGACCTCTCGTCGGGCCTGGTAAGCGTGCTCGGCAAGGGTTCGAAGCGGCGCATCGTCCCGGTCGGCGGGAAGGCGAGGGAAGCCCTCGGGCGCTGGCTCGCGGTCCGGCGGGGGGGCGAGGAGCCGGCCGTCTTTGTCAGCCGCGCGGGACGGCGGCTCGGGGCGCGGGCGATCCAGGACCGGGTCCGGCGCTTCGCCGCGCGGCACGGGATCGATCTCCACCCCCACATGCTCCGCCACTCGTTCGCGAGCCATCTCCTCGAATCGAGCGGAGACCTCCGGGCGGTGCAGGAGCTGCTCGGACACGCCGATCTCGGCTCCACCCAGGTCTACACCCACCTCGACTTTCAGCGCCTCGCCGCCGTGTACGACGAGGCGCACCCCCGGGCGCGCCGCACCCGGAGCGGCCCGCGCTCGTGACCGGAGACGGACCGATGATCGGCACGACCGTGCTTGCCGTCCGCCGGGACGGGCGCGTCGTGCTTGGCGCGGACGGGCAGGTCACCCTCGGCGCGACGGTCATCAAGGGCAACGCGCGCAAGGTCCGGCGCCTCCACCAGGGCGCCGTGCTCGCGGGCTTCGCGGGCGGCACGGCCGACGCGTTCACCCTTCTCGAACGTTTCGAGGGGAAGCTCGAGCAGCACTCCGGCCAGCTCTCCCGGGCGGCGGTGGAGCTCGCCAAGGACTGGCGCACGGACCGGATCCTGCGCCGGCTCGAGGCGATGCTCGTGGTCGCGGACCGTTCCGTCACCCTGGTCCTGTCCGGGAACGGTGACGTGGTCGAGCCCGAGCACCCGGTGACCGCGATCGGCTCGGGCGGCCCCTACGCCCTCGCGGCGGCCCGCGTGCTCTACGAGAACAGCGACCTCGACGCGCGCGCGATCGCCGAGAAGAGCCTCCAGGTGGCGGCCGAGATCTGCATCTACACCAACGAGGGACGGGTTCTGGAGGAGCTCGGGCCGGCGGAGGCGGGCGGCTGAACGATGTCGGAGATGACCCCCCGCGAGATCGTCCACGAGCTAGACAAGCACATCATCGGCCAGTCCCGGGCGAAACGGGCGGTCGCCATCGCGCTCCGCAACCGGTGGCGGCGGGTCCAGCTCGAGGACGAGCTGCGCCGCGAGATCACCCCGAAGAACATCCTCATGATCGGCCCGACGGGGGTCGGCAAGACCGAGATCGCGCGCCGGCTCGCGCGCCTCGCGGGCGCCCCCTTCATCAAGGTGGAGGCGACCAAGTTCACCGAGGTGGGTTACGTCGGCCGGGACGTGGAGTCGATCATCCGCGACCTCGTCGACGTCGCGATCTCGATGGCCCGCACCCGGGCGACGGAGAAGGTGCGCCACCGCGCGGAGGCGGCCGCCGAGGAGCGCCTCCTCGACGTCCTCCTGCCGGGAGAGCGGCGCGACGGGGCGGGGACCGGCTCGGAGACCCGCGAGAAGTTCCGCAAGCTCCTGCGCGAAGGCCGGCTCGACGAACGCGAGGTCGAGGTCGAGGTGAACACGCCGCAGATCGGGGTGGAGATCATGGCGCCCCCCGGCATGGAGGAGATGACGAGCCAGCTCCAGGGGCTGTTCCAGAACCTGGGTTCGGGCCGCACCCGGACCCGTTCGGTGGCGGTGAAGGAGGCGATGCGGCTTCTCGCGGAGGAGGAGGCCGCGAAGCTCGTCGACGACGAGGAGCTCAAGGCGCGGGCGCTCCGCGACACCGAGGAGAACGCCATCGTGTTCCTCGACGAGCTCGACAAGGTGGCCCGGCGCAGCGAGTACCAGGGGTCGGACGTCTCCCGCGAGGGGGTGCAGCGCGACCTCCTGCCGCTCGTGGAGGGCAGCACCGTGAACACCCGCTACGGCATGGTGCGCACCGACCACATCCTGTTCATCGCGTCGGGGGCGTTCCACGTCGCGCGCCCCTCCGACCTCATCCCCGAGCTGCAGGGGCGCCTCCCCATCCGGGTCGAGCTCGACGCCCTGCGGACGGAGGACTTCGTCCGGATCCTGACCGAACCCGACGCGTCGCTCACCGCGCAGTACGCGGCCCTGATGGGGACCGAGGAGGTGCGGGTCGAGTTCGCGGAGGGCGGGGTCGCCCGCATCGCGGAGATCGCGTGGCGGGTGAACGAGCGTACCGAGAACATCGGCGCCCGCCGGCTGCACACCGTCATGGAGCGGCTCCTGGAGTCGATCTCCTTCGAGGCGCCGGATCGCGGGGGCGAGCCGGTGGTCGTGGACGCGGACTACGTGGACCGGGAGCTCGCCGAGCTGCTCGAGAACGAGGACCTGACCCGCTACATCCTGTAGCCCGGGGCTGGGCGGCGCGGGAGCGGCCGATGAACACGACGCACTTCGGCTACGAGGAGGTCGCGGAGGGCGACAAGTCGGCGCGGGTCGGCGAGGTGTTCTCGTCGGTGGCCCCCCGCTACGATCTCATGAACGACCTCATGTCGTTCGGCCTGCACCGGCTCTGGAAGCGATTCACGATCCTCGCGGCCCGGCTCCGCCCGGGCGAGCGGGTCCTCGACCTCGCGGGCGGCACCGGAGACCTCGCGCGGCTCGCCCTCGCGCGGGGCGCGGGCGAGGTGGTCGTCGCGGACGTGAACCCGAGCATGCTGGAAGCGGGGCGGGACCGGCTCCTCGATCGGGTCCCGGCCGGGCGGCTTCGCTTCGTCGGCGCGGACGCCGAGCGCCTGCCCTTCGCCCCGGGCAGCTTCGATTGCGTGCTGATGGGGTTCGGCCTTCGCAACGTGACCCGGCTGGAGCGGGCCCTCGCGGCGGTGCGGGAGTGCCTCCGTCCGTCCGGCCGGTTCGTGGTCCTCGAGTTCTCGCAGGTCACCGTTCCCGCCCTCCAGCCCCTCTACGACCGCTACTCCTTCTCCGTCCTCCCCCGCCTCGGCGAGCTCGTGGCGGGCGACGCGGATGCCTACCGCTACCTCGTCGAGTCGATCCGCATGCACCCGGACCAGGACGCCCTGCTCGAGATGATGCGGGCGGCCGGGTTCCGGCAGTGCCGGTACTTCAACCTGAGCGCGGGGGTCGTCGCGGTGCATCGGGGCTGGCGATGAGCGCCCCGGTGGACCTCCTGTTCGACGGGATCGGGCGTGGGGTCTCCGCCCTCGGGGCGGCCGCCGATCCCGACCTCCCGGCGCTCCTCGGCGAGTGCGAAGGGCGGCGTCTCGCGCTCGTGGTGCGGGGCACGGACCGGGTGCTCGAAGCCGAGGTGCGGGAGGGTGAGCTCCGCGTCGTGCCCCCGCGGCGGGTCGCCCCGGAGGGGCTCGGTGCGGCCGCCGGGCCAGCTACCGATCGGGCCGCCGAGCCGGCCTCCGGAACGGAGCCGGACACCGCGCCGGGAGACCCGGCGACAGGCGCCGACCTGACGCTTGCCGGGAGCGTCCCGGACTTCCTCCGCTTCCTCGCCGGCATACGCCGCGAGCCCCTGCCCGAGGAGCCCTTCGGTCGGCTCGAGGTGCACGGCGACCCCGATGCCCGCGCGGAGATCGTGGAGCTCCTTCGCCGGATCGACCCGGACTGGGAAGCGCTCCTCGCCCGCGCGGTGGGCGGGGTCGCCGCGCACGCGATGTCCCGCACGACCCTCGGCCGACTCCTCCACGCCCGGCGGTCCGCGGCCCGGCTCGTGGACGATCTCGCGGAGTATCTCGAGGAGGAGTCGCGGCTCGTTCCGGATCCTCCGGCCCGCACGCGCTTCGCCGACGGCGTCCAGGCGCTCGCCGACAAGGTGGCGGAGCTCGAGGAACGGCTGGACCGGGCGGTCTGATCCTGGCCCGGAAATCTCGCCAACTTTCTGCTGCGGACGCGGATCTGCTCGCTGTGACAAGGCGTACTCCCACAAGCCGCTTCGACGTAGTGTCGGCTACGCCTTCAGCGTCTTTCGGTCCGTGCGCCTTGTCACAGCGGCATCTCCGCGCCCTCGCGACGAAAGTTGGTGAGATTTCCGGGCTGGTCATCCCCGAAGTTCGATGAGAAGGATCCTGCGGTTGCTCCGCATCGCGGGCGTCGCGATGCGATACCGTCTCGACCTCGTCGTCCTCGGGCTCCGGACCGGGAAGGACTACGACGCGGGGCGGGCGCCGCGCGCGGTCCGGGTCCGGAGGACCCTCGAGACCCTGGGACCCATCTTCGTGAAGTTCGGACAGGCCCTCTCCGCCCGTCCGGACGTCGTTCCCGACGACGTCGCGGCGGAGCTGGCGCTGCTTCGCGACCACGTGCCGCCGTTCCCGGGGGCGGCGGCCCGGGCGATCGTGGAGCGCTCGCTCGGCTCGCCCGTCGAGGAGGCGTTCGAGGAGTTCGGCGAGACACCGCTCGCCTCCGCCTCCATCGCCCAGGTGCACCCGGCCCGTCTCCCGGGCGGGGCGCAGGTCGTGGTCAAGGTGGTGCGGCCCGCGCTAGAGAAGGTGATCCGGCGCGACGTGGGGCTGCTGCGGGTCGTCGCCCGTCTCGCGGAACGTCTCGTTCCGGCCGTCCGCTGGCTCCACCCGGTCGCGGTCGTCGCCGAGTTCGAGAAGATCCTCCTCGACGAGCTCGACATGCTGCGCGAGGGAGCGGCCGCCTCGACCCTGCGGCGCCAGTTCCTCGGGACGGGGCTCCTCGAGGTGCCGCTCGTCCACTGGTCCCATACCACGCGCGACGTGCTGGTCCTCGACCGGATCGACGGCATTCCGGTGGACGATGTCGAGGCGCTCCGCGAAGCGGGGTTCGACCTCGAGCAGCTCGCCGAGCGGGGCGCCGAGATCTTCTTCACCCAGGTCTTCCGGCACAACTTCTTCCACGCCGATCTGCACCCCGGCAACATCTTCGTCTCGCGCAGCTCGCCGCACTACATCGCGGTCGACTTCGGGATCATGGGCAGCCTCGGCACCGAGGACCAGCGGTATCTTGCCGGGAACCTGTTCGCGTTCCTGCAGGGGGACTACCGGGAGGTGGCGGAGCTGCACGTCGCCTCGGGGTGGGTTCCGTCCCACGTCCGGGCGGAGGAGTTCGAATCCGCGATCCGCGCGGTGTGCGAGCCCATCTTCCACCGGCCCCTCAAGGACATCTCCTTCGCGCAGCTCCTGGTGCGCCTGTTCCGCACCGCGCGGCGCTTCGAGATGGAGGTGCAGCCGCAGCTCGTGCTCCTGCAGAAGACCCTGCTGCACATCGAGGGGCTCGCCCGCCAGCTCTACCCCGACTTCGATCTGTGGGCCACCGGGCGCCCGATCCTCGAGCAGTGGATGCGGGACCAAGCCTCGGTGCGGGCGGCCGCGGAGCGGGTCCGCGGCCGGCTGCCGCGCTGGATGCACCTCGCGCCGGAGCTTCCCGAGCTGGTCCACGAGTACCTGAAGCGGCAGACCGCCCTGCCTCCATCCGGGCCGCCCGAGCCGCCCTCGCCGCCGGCCGGGGCGGGGACCGGACGCGTCGTGCTCGCGGTGGCGGGGGCCGGCCTCGTCGTCGCGGGCGCGCTCCTCCTTGGCCGCCCGGCCGAGGCCCTGGGCCTGTATCCCGGGTTCGCGCTCGGGGGGGCGGGACTCGTCTGCCTGCTCGGGGCCGCCCTCAAGCGCTGACCGGAGGCCGCACACGGCGCAAGGGACCGCGGATCTTCCGGGAGTACGACTTCCCGGGAACGCGGGCATCCCGCCCGGGTGGACGTTGGGGGCCATGCGCGTCTCGCGGGCTGGAAGCTCGCGCTCCCGGGAAGCCCCGGGTCCCGCGGGCGCGGTGCGAATCAGGAACGTTGCGGCGGCTCGCGGACCAGGGAAGCGAGCCCCGGCAAGGCGGGATGCTCGTGGAGGACGAGCCAGGTCGGAACGGCCGCGAGGTACGCCGAGAACCGCCCCTTGTCCTCGAAGCGGCGGCGGAACCCGGACGCGGCGAACCGGCGAGCGAAGCGCGGCACGAGTCCTCCCGCGATGTAGACCCCGCCGCGGGCGCCGAGGGTGAGCGCGAGGTCCGCCGCGACCGTGCCGAGCAGCTCCGCCGCGAGATCGAGCACCTCGGCGCACCTCGGCGCGCGCTAGGTGGCGCCCTCGGCCACGATCTCCTCGGGGGTCGGCGCTTGCTCGGAGGCCTCGCCGTCGAGCCGGCAGAGGGCGGCGTGGAGGCTGACGAGGCCCGGACCCGACAGCACCCGCTCGGCCGAGACGTGATCGAACTCGCGGCCGACCTCCGCGAGGACCGCCGCCTCGCGCGGGTCGGACGCGGCCATCGTGACGTGCCCGCCCTCTCCTTCGATCACCGCCCAGCCGCCGCCGGCCGGGACCAGGCCGGAGACCCCGAGGCCGGTGCCGGGGCCGAGCACCGCGATGGCCGCCCCGGGGGCCGGCCGGCCGCCGCCGACCTGCACCCGGTCCCCGTCCTCGAGAAGCGGCAGCGAACGCGCGACGGCGCTGAAGTCGTTGACCACCGCGAGGGTCTCGAAGCGGAAGCGCCGGCGGGTCGCCTCGATCGAGAACGACCACGGGTGGTTGGTGAGGCTCACCCGGTCCCCGGTGACCGGACAGGCGACGGAGAGGGCCGCCCGCCGCGGCCGGGCTCCTCGCGCCGCGCCCGAGAGGTAGGCGTCGAGGGCGTCCGCGAGGCCCGGGTGGTCCCGGCACTCCCGGACCTCGACCTCCGTCACGGCACCGTCCGGCCCGACGAGGCCGAACCTCGCCCGCGTGCCGCCGATGTCTCCGACGAGTCCCGTCATGCACCCTACTGTAGACGAACCGCCGTCGCGCCCGGGGTCTCGCCGGGCGGAATGCCGGCCGCTATACTTCCGGCTGACGATTCATCCAGGGAGGGAGCCGCATGGCCTCGACCACTTTCGACACGCAGGCGGCGGTCACGGTTCTGCGGGATTCCGGCCTCGAGGAAGCACCCGCCATCGCCATCGTGAATACCATGCGCGACGCGCTGACGGTCAGCCTGGCCGAAGTGGCCACCAAGTCGGACCTTGAGAACGCGGTTGCCGGACTGAGGGCCGACCTCTTCAAGGCGCTCTGGATCCAGGGGGCGGGTCTGGTCGCCATTCAGATCGCGATCGCCGGATTCATCATCACCTCCGTCCGGTTCCTCTGATCCTCCGTCCCGCCTCTGGCGGGTGGACTTCGGAGGGAGGAGGACGACGACGGTCGCGAGCACGAGGGCGCCGACGGCGATGAACGCGGGGGGGTAGCTCCCGCTCGCGGCGACGATCGCGCCGAAGGTCGACGGCCCGACCACGATCCCGAGGAACGTGAACATCATCACCCCGCCGGTCGCGGATCCGACCTTCTCGATCGGTGTCGCCCGCGCGACCTCCGCGAGGTAGACGCCGTTCCAGCCGACGCCGGTGAGGCCGAGCGCGGCGCACACGGCGGCGAGCCCCGCGAGGGGCCATGCACTCGTGAACGAGGCGGCCGCCGCGACGGACGCGACGATCCCGATCCCGATCGCCGCGAGGAGTGGCCGCGCGGGGAGCCAGCGGTCGTTCATCCATCCCCATCCCACCCGGGCGACGATTCCCGCCCCCTGCATCACCGAGAACAGGAGCCCCGCGGTCACGAGGTCGAGCGCCACCCGCTCGACGAGGTAGGTGACGAGGAAGGCGAAGAGGCAGAGCTGGACCGCCCCGTAGCTGAACGCGACGAGGGCGATGGGGCGAAGAGCGGGGGTCGCGAGGACGAGGCGCACGGAGTCGCCGGGGGCGCGGAGGCGCACGCGGTGCGCGGGGTCGCGGTCGGCATCGAGCGGCGCGCGAAGGCGCTGGATGAGGAGGGCGGCGCAGGCCGCCATCGCGCACGAGAGCGCGATCGCGGCCGTCCACCCGAAACGCGCCGCGACGGGCGGAAACAGCGCCCCCGCGACGAGTCCGCCGAGCGGGACCGCGGACTGCTTGATGGAGAAGACCAGCCCGCGCCGCGCGGCCGGGGTGACCCGGGCGAGGATGTGGCTCGCCCCCGGGGTCGCGAGCCCGTAGCCCATCCCGGCGAGGATCGCCCCGAGGGCGACGGCGGGCGCCGCGCCGGCGAGAACGAGCCCGACCCCGGCCGCGGAGAGGAGGACGCTCGCCTGGTTGATCCGGATGCCGCCGTGTCGAAGCACGAGCGAGCCGCTCACGAGGGCGAGGGCGGCCGCCCCGGCGTAGGCGATCGACTGGTGCAGCCCGACCGCGGCGGTGTCGATGGCCAGCGCGGCCGCGATCTCGGGGGCGAGCACCGGCACGGTGACGACCGCCATCGCGGTCATCGCCTGCACCAGCATCATCGCCGCGAGCGGCGCGAGGTAGGGCGTGTTCACGCTCCCGGCGCGAAGATGCACCTTCAGGCCTCGGTCGGGCCGGGCGCCGCGTCAGCGGGCCGCGGCGCGGGCGCGGACATTCTCCCTGACCATGAGCGCGCAGGGGGTCACCACCAGGGTGAGGAGGGTCGCGAAGGCGAGCCCGAACGCGACCGCGGTCGCGAGCTGGGTCCACCACTGGGTGGACGGGGCGCCGGTGGTGATCTCCCGCGAGAAGAGATCGATGTTGACCTGCATCACCATCGGCATCAGTCCGCAGATGGTCGTGACGGTGGTGAGGATCACCGGTCGCAGGCGCTGGGCCCCGGTGCGCAGGATCGCCTGGACCGGGTCGGCGATGGTCCGCCGCAGTCGGTCGAAGGTGTCGATGAGCACGATGTTGTTGTTGACGACGATGCCGGCGAGGGCGATGACTCCGATGCCGCTCATCACGATGCCGAACGGCTGGCCGGTGACGAGCAGTCCGATCAGCACCCCGACGGTGGACAGGACCACCGCGGACAGGATGAGGAGGGCGGAGTAGAAGCGGTTGAACTGGGTCACGAGAATGAGGGCCATCACGAACAGCGCGACCCCGAACGCCCGGGAGAGGAACGCCCGCGCCTGCTGCTGCTCCTCGTCCTCGCCGCGAAAGGTCCACTCCACCCGCGGGTCGATGCCCTCGGCGCCGATCCATGCCGTGATCTCCCGCACCTTGTCGTCGGCCAGCACCCCGGGCAGCACGTCGGCGCGCACCGTGATCTCGCGCGCCGCGCTCTTGCGGCGGAGGGTCCCCGTGCGGGGGCGTGCCCGGCGCTCGACGAAGTTGCCGATCGGGACGCCTCCCGCGGCGGTGGGAAACCGGATGCGGTCGAGCTCGTCGATCGTCCGGTAGGTCTCCGGGTAGCGGATCACGAGCTCGATCTCCTCGTCGCTGTCGTCGGGCCGGTAGTCGGAGATCGTGAGCCCCCGGGTGACGAGCTGCACGAACTGCCCGATGGTCGCCACGTCGAGCCCGAACTTCGCGGCCTGGGTGCGATCGACGTCGATCTCCCACTCGATTCCGGGGATCGGCCGTCCGTCCTCGATGTCCTTGAGGCCGTCCAGTTGCCGGAAGAACGCCGCCACGCGCTCCGCCTCCGCGGCCAGGACGGCGGAATCGCGCGAGGTGAGCTCGAGCGCGACGGGCTTGCCGACCGGCGGCCCCGCCCTCGGGAAGCGCGTCTCCACCCGGATCCCGGCGAGACCGGTGGTGCGTTCCCGGATCTCGCCGAGGATCGCGTTGGCCTTGCGCCGGGTCTGCCAGCCCGCGAATTCGAGCGACAAGGTGCCGATGACGTCTTCGGGGTCGTCGCCCTTGTGGTCCAGGTCGCCGGCGAGCATGTAGATCGTGTTGAACTCGCCGCGCTCGCGCTGCATCTCGAGGATCTCCGCCTCGACCTCTCCGACGAGCTCCGCCTTCTCGGCGACGGAGAGGTTTCCGCGGGCATGCACGAGCACCTTCGCCTGTTCCGGCTCCACGTCGGGGAAGAACTCGACGCCCTTGCCGAACTGGGTGTACACCCCCCAGGCGAGGACGAGGGCGGCGCCCGACGCGGCGAGGACGCTGCCGGGGCGGCGGAGCACGCGGGCGAGGCTCCGCACGTAGGCGCCGGTGACGCCGGGCAGGGTCGCGGGGTCCACGTCGCTCTCCGCCCGCAGCGCCCGGCTCGCGGTGCCGGTCCCGGCCGGCCGGCGGAGAAACGTTCGATCCGACCACCCGCCGAGCCGCCGGCCGGCGAGCCATCCGAGCCATCCCCCGGCGAGGCCGGCGGCCGCTCCGGCCGCGCCGCCGGCCATCCCCGGCGAGCCGCCGAACCAGGCGCTGAAGCCGTGGAACGCGACCGCGGCGGCGAGCATTCCGGTCGCGAGGGTCGTCCCGATCACGAGGAAACCCCGCGTGACGGGGGCGAGATTGGTGCCGAGGACCGGCACGAACACGAGCGCCATCAGCAGGGAGGCGCTCAGGGTGGCGAGGAGGGTGATGGGCAGGTACTTCATGAACTCGCCGACGATGCCGGGCCAGAACAGCAGCGGGGCGAACGCGGCGAGGGTGGTCGCGGTGGACGCGATGATCGGCCAGCTCATCCGCCGGGCCGCGAGCACGTAGGCGTGCCGGGGGAGCTCGCCTTCGCGCATCTTCCGGTCGGCGTACTCGGTGACGACGATGGCGCCGTCCACCAGCATGCCCACGGCGAGGATGAGCGAGAACAGCACGACGATGTTGACGGTGAGCCCGAGGGTGGCCAGCACCAGGATCCCGGTGAGGAAGGAGCCCGGGATCGCGATCCCGACGAGAAACCCGGAACGGAGCCCCAGAGCGGCCACGACGATGATCATCACGAGGAGGATCGCGCTCGTCACGTTGTTCTCGAGGTCCTTGAGCATGGTGCGGATGTCGTCCGAGCGGTCCTGCGAGAACCGGACCTCGACCCCCGGCGGCCAGTGGACGCGCTCCGCCTCGACCGCCCGTCGCACCGCGTTGGTGGTGTCGATGATGTTCTCGCCCGTACGCTTCGAGACCTCCACGCTGAGCGCCGGCTTGCCGTTGACCCGGGCGACGGTCGCCTGGTCCTTGAACGTGCGGCGCACCGAGGCGATGTCCCGCACCGTTATCGAGCTGTCACCCGAGACCCGGAGCGGCATGTTCAGCAGGTCGGACAGGGATGCGAAGATCCCGGGGACCTGGACCGCGAACCGGCCCCGGCCGGTATCGAGCTGCCCGGCCGCGACGAGGGTGTTCGACCGGGACGCCATCCGGAGCACCTGCCCGGCGTCGATCTCGTAGCTCTCCATGAGCATCGGATCGATGACGATCTCCACCACCTCCTTGCGGTCGCCGCCGATCTTCGCGTCGAGGACGCTCGGGATCGCTTCCAGGCGATCCTCGAGTGTCCGGGCGATGCCGAGCAGGGCGCGCTCGGGGAGGGCGCCTCCCAGGGTGACGACGATCACCGGGAACTCGCTCAGGTTCAGCTCGATCACGGAGGGCTCGTCGGTGTCTTCCGGCAGCTCCGGCTTGGCCTTGTCCACCTGTTCGCGGACGTCGTCGAGAGCCCGGTCGGCATCGAACCCCGCGTCGAACTCGAGCAGCAGGTAGGCGCCGCCCTGGTAGGCGGCGGACGAGAGCTGCTTCAGGCCCTCGATGGACCGGAGTTCGGTCTCCATCGGACGGGCGAGGAGGCGCTCGGCGTCCTCCGGACCGATCCCCTCGTGGCTCAGGTTGACGTAGACGATGGGGATGGCGATGTCCGGATCCGCCTCCTTCGGGATCTGGACGTAGGCGGCCAACCCGGTGGCGAGGACGAGGACGAGAGCCGAGAGGGTGGTCCGCGAGCGGCTGACCGCCGCGTCGATCAGGGTCACGAAGTGCTCCGCGGCGCGGCGGTGCGCGGGGGCTCCGTGGCGGTCTTCCCGACCGGATCGGCCGCGGCCGGCATTTCGAGGCCGGGCCGGCCCGGGGACGCGGGGCGGTCCCTTCCCGGCGCGCCGGCCGGTCCGTCCGGATCGACCGGGCTCACCTCCTGGCCGGCGACCACGAACTCCTGCCCGACGGTGATGACCCGGATCTCCCGGGGCAGTCCCCCGAGCCAGATTCCGTCCGGGGTGTCCTCGATGATGTCGACCGGCCGGAAGCGCACCCGGTTCTCCCCGTCCACCGTCTTGAGTCCGATCGTCCCGTCGTCGGCGAGGCTGAGGAGGGCGGGGGTGACGAAGTGCGCCATCCGGGTGTCCATCTCGATGGCGATGTCGGCGGTGATGCCCTCGCGTATCCGGTTGCCCGGGTTCGCGGCCTCGACCTCGATCCGGTACGTCCGCGTGGCGGGGTCCGCCGAGGGAGCGATGTAGCGCAGGGTCCCCCGCACCTCCTCCCCTCCGAGGCTCCTCGCCACCGCGGGCAGGCCGGCGCGGAGCCGGGCGACGGAGCGCTCGGTCACGCTTCCGACGAAGAGGATGGGGTCGAGGTCGATGATGCGCCCGAAGCGGTCGCCCTTCTTGAGGTAGTCCCCGAAGTCCGAGTGTCCTTCGAGCAGCAGGCCGTCGAACGGGGCCCGCAGCCGGGTCCGGGCGATCTCCACCTCGACCTGCGCCACCGCGGCGCGGGCCGCGTCGATGTCGGCCTTCGCGGTCGCGAGCGCTTCCTTGGAGCTGAGCCCCCTCTCGGCCAGCGCCGCCGTCGCCTCGTAGTGGATCTGCCGCTGCCTGAGCCGGGCCCGGTACTCCGCGACCTTGGCGAGCCGTCCTTCGTCGGCCAGGCGGGCGATCACGCCGCCCTTGCGGACCTCGTCGCCCCGGGACGCGCCGATCTCGACGATCCGGCCGTCCGTCTCGGCCCGGAGGTCCACCCGGCGGCCGGCTTCGGAGCGCCCCCGGACCGTGATCGCGACCGCGTGGGAGCGCGCGCTCATGCGCTTCACCCGGACCCGGAGGGGCGGCGGGTCCGCGGCCGGCGGCCCGGGACCCGCCTGCGTGGCCGCGGGCGGGGCCCCGCCTCCGCCGAGCTTCCCGGACAGCATCCAGCCCGCCACGGCGATCGTGAGCACGACGGCGATGATGGCGGATGCGCGCACGGCTTCGGTGCCTCAGGCGCCCGGTCGCTGCAGCGCGAGCCCCTTCAGCAGATTGATCGCCTGGAAGAGCGCGAAGTCTTCCACCGCGAGCGACTCGGCCGAAGCCGCGGACGCCGTGTCCGGGCCGGCGCGGTCATCGCTCTCGAGGTGTCCGGGGAGATTCCCCTCGAGGATCGACGCTCCACGGTCCGCCGCCTCGATCCGGAGCGGGGGAAGCTCGATGTCGGGGATGATGCCCCGGGCCTGGATCGAATGGCCGGACGGGGTGTAGTACCGGCTGGTGGTGAGCTTCAGCGCCGAGCCGTCGTCCAGGTTGAGGATGGTCTGGACGGACCCCTTGCCGAACGTACGGCTGCCCGCGATCACCGCGCGCCCCCGGTCCTGGAGAGCGCCGGCGACGATCTCGGCCGCCGAGGCGGACCCGCCGTTCACGAGGGCGACGATGGGCACTCCGCTCAGGAAGTCGGACGGCTTCGCGTAGTACTCCTCGCGCGAGTCGGGGTCGCGTCCCTCGGTGTAGACGATGAGCCCATCGTCGAGGAAGGCGTCGGCGACGGAGACCGCCCCGGACAGGATTCCCCCCGGGTTGTTGCGAAGGTCGAGGACCGCACCCGCCAGCGGACCCCCGTTCGCCTCCTCGACGCGCCGGATCGCCTCGAGCAGGCGCGCTCCGGTCTGGGTCTGGAACCTCGAGATCCGGATGCGCGCGAAGCCCGGCTCGACGAGCTCGGACTTGACGCTCGCGATCTCGACGATGTCCCGGACGACGGTGAACTCGAGCGGCCCGTCCTCCCCCTCTCTCAGGATCGTGAGGGTGACCGCGGTGCCCGGCTGGCCCCGGATCCGCTTCGCGGCCTCGGTCGCGGTCAGATCCCGCACCGACTCGCCGTCCACCCGGGTCACGAGGTCTCCCGGGAGGAGCCCCGCGTCGTACGCCGGGCTGTCGTCGAGGGGGGTGATGATGCGAATGAGGCCGTCTTCGGCCGTGATCTCGATGCCGAGCCCGCCGAACTCGCCCGAGGTGCCCTCCTGAAGCTCCCGATGCTCCTCGGCGGTGAGGTAGGTGGAGTGCGGGTCCAGGCCGTTCACCATGCCCCGGATGGCGTCCTCGAGCAGCTCCCGGTCGTCCACCGGGTGGATGTACTGCTCCTTGACGAGATCGAAGATCTCGCCGAACGCCTTGAGCTGCTCGACCGGCAACGGTTCCCGATCGTCGCTCGAGGCCGGGCCCGCCGCGAGGCCGAGCCCGACCGAGAGCGCGACGGCCCGAACGATGCAACCGGCGAGCCGGGTCCCCTGGTTCATGGAATTCCTTTGGCGTTTTCCGCGCGCGCCGCTAATATACCGGACCCTCCCGGTTCGCGCGCCGCACCGGAGGTCCCTCCCCGTCCCCGACAGCGGGCCCCGATGGAACAGTTCGCCGCATTTCTGGTCGACAACTTCGTCCTCGCCCTCGTCTTTCTCGGGCTCCTGGGGGCGCTCGTGTGGACGTCGGTCGCGGGGGTCGGAGCGGGCCAGGTGTCGCCCGCGGACGCGGTCCGGCTCATCAGCCGCGAGGACGCGGTGATCATCGATCTCCGCACCGACGGTGAGTTCCGCAACGGCCACATCGTCAACGCGGTCCACGTCCCCTTCGATCAGGTCGAGAGCCGTCTCGGCCGGCTGGGGAAGTATCGGAAGAAGCCGGTGATCGCGGCCTGTCGAACCGGTCAGCAGTCGGCGACGGTGGCCAAGCGCCTCCGCTCGGAGGGCTTCGAGCAGGTCCATCGCCTGCAGGGGGGAATGGCGGCGTGGCAGGGCGCGGACCTGCCCCTGAGCCGGGAGTGAACCGGCCTCCGGTCGCCGTCCCCTTCCCGCCCGCCTGCGCAGGATCGTTTCCGTGAAGCTCGAGCTCGTGCGCGTCTATACCAAGGATCTCTCCTTCGAGAATCCGCTCTCGCCGGGAATATTCGGCGAGGAGTGGAAGCCGGAGGTCGAGATGCGGATGCACGCCGGAGGGACCCGCCTCGAGGAGAGTCTGCTGGAGGCGACCCTCCAGGTGAGCGTCGAGGCGCGGCTCGGCGGGCGACCGGCCATGCTGGTGGAGGTCGTCGTCGCGGGGCTGTTCGCGCTCGCCGAGGCGACCGACGACGAGCTGCCACGGGCGCTCGGGGTCACCTGTCCGGCGATGCTGTATCCGTACGCCCGCGAGACGGTGACCGCGCTTTCGGTGCGGGGCGGGTTCCCGCCCTTCATCATGCAGCCGGCCGATTTCGACGAGATCCACCGCCGGCGGCTTGAGGCCGAGGCGCCCGAGCCGGCCGACTGACGCCGGGTTCCCGCCGGTGACCGCGGCCTGCGCGCGTTTCTCCCCGAGCCCTTTCGTTCGGGCGCGCGGCCCGCGATAGCAGGGCATCGGGGTCCGCGGCAGGAGATTGGGCAAGCGTGCGCACTGGTTCGTGGATCCCCCTCCACCCCCGGGCCTGCGGGGCGTCGGGCGGGTGATCGCGGTCCTTGGCGCCGGTTCGTGGGGGACCGCGCTCGCCCTCCTTCTCGCCCGCAACGGCTCTCGCGTCTCCCTGTGGACCCGCGACGCGCGGACCGCCGCGCGGCTTGCCCGGGACCGCGAGAACCGGCGCTATCTCCCCGGCCACGCCTTTCCCCCCGGCCTCGGCGTCGAGGCGGAGCTGGAGGCGGCAGTGAAGCGCGCCGGCGAGGTCCTCCTCGCGGTGCCGAGCCACGCGTTCCGGGAGGTGCTCGCGCGGGCGGCGGCCGCCGTGCCGGGCGATGCGGGGGTGGCCTGGGCGACCAAGGGAATCGACCCCGACTCGGGCCGATGGCTCCACGAGGTGGTGGCGGACGCGCTCGGCACCGCGGCGCGGGCCACGGTGGTTTCGGGGCCGACCTTCGCCGGCGAGGTGGCGGCGGGGCTCCCCGCCGCGGTGGCCGTCGCATGCGCCGACCTCGACCGCGCCCGGCGGGTCGCCGGGCTTCTCCACGGTCCGCGCTTCCGCGCCTATGCGAACGACGACGTGACCGGGGTCTCTCTCGGGGGCGCGGTCAAGAACGTCCTCGCGGTGGCGGCGGGGGTCGCGGACGGGCTCGGGCTCGGCGCCAATACCCGCGCCGCGATCGTTTCCCGGGGGCTCGGCGAAATGCTGCGCGTCGGGCGGATCGCGGGGGCCCGGGACACGACCCTGATGGGACTCGCCGGCCTCGGCGACCTCGTGCTCACCTGCACCGACGACCAGTCCCGCAACCGGCGCTTCGGTCTCGCCCTTGCGGCCGGAGACACGCCCGACGAAGCGCGCGGGCGGGTGGGGCGGGTGGTCGAGGGAGCGACGACCGCTCCCCTGCTGCTCGCCCTGGCCGAGCGGTTCGGGATCGAGATGCCGATCACGGAGCAGGTGGCGGCCGTGGTGGGCGGGGAGACGACACCGGCCGGGGCGGTCGAGACCCTCCTCGCCCGGGCTCCCGCCGCCGAATTCGAGGGAGAGTGAATCCGATGGACATCGCCGAGTATCGGCGGCACGCCCACCGCCTCGTGGACTGGATGGCCGACTACCTGGAGACGGTCGAGTCGCGGCCCGTGCGGTCCGGCGTGGAGCCGGGCGAGATCGAGCGGCAGCTTCCCGCCGCCCCGCCGGACGAGGGAGAGCCGTTCGAACGGATCTTCGCCGACTTCGAGCGCGATCTGCTTCCCGGGGTCACCCACTGGCAGCACCCGTCGTTCTACGCGTACTTTCCCGCCAACTCGAGCCCGCCGTCAGTGCTCGCGGAGATGCTGACCGCGACTCTCGGCGTGAACTGCATGCTGTGGCAGACGTCGCCCGCCGGCACCGAGCTCGAGACCCGCGTCCTCGACTGGCTGCGGCAGATGATCGGCCTTCCGGAGGGCTTCTCGGGGGTCATCCAGGACACCGCGTCGAGCGCGACCCTGTGCGCCATCCTCGCCGCCCGGGAGCGGGCGACCGGGTTCGCCGCGAACCGCCGCGGGGTATCGGGCGAGGACCGGCTTCGGCTCTACACCTCGGCCGAAGCCCATTCCTCGGTCGAGAAGGCGGTGCGCATCGCGGGGCTCGGGAGCGAGAGCCTGCGGGCGATCCCGATCGGCGAGGACGGCGGGATGCGCGACGACGAGCTTCGCTGCGCGATCGAGGAGGACGCCGCGGCGGGAGCCACCCCGATCCTGGTCGTCGCCACTGTCGGCACCACCGGCGCCTCCGGATTCGACCGGCTCGACCGCATCGGAGCGATCTGCCGGCGCCACGGGGTCATGCTCCACGTGGACGCGGCGTGGGCGGGCACCGCGGCCATCGCCCCCGAGCACCGCGGGCTGCTCGACGGCGTCGAGCACGCGGACAGCGTCGTGGTCAACCCGCACAAGTGGATGATGGTCAACTTCGACTGCTCGGCCCACTTCGTGCGCGATGCCGCCGAGTACGTGCGCACCTTCGAGATCGTGCCGGAGTACCTCCGGACCACCGAGCACGGACGGGTCATCGACTACCGCGACTGGGGCATCGCGCTCGGGCGGCGCTTCCGTGCCCTGAAGCTCTGGTTCGTCATTCGCAGCTACGGGGTGGAGGGGCTCCGCGCGATCGTGCGCCGCCACATCGCCCTCGCCGAAGAGCTCGCCGCGGCCATCGACGCCGAGGAGGACTTCGAGCTGGTCGTGGCGCCGCGCCTCGCGCTCCTCTGCTTTCGCTACCGCCCGTCCGTGGTCGAGGACGCGGCCGCCCTCGACGAGCTCAACGAACGGCTGCTCCGGGCCCTCAACGACAGCGGCCGGCTGTACCTGACCCAGACCCGGGTTGCGGGCGCCTACGTCATCCGCTTCTGCGTCGGCCAGACGACGACCGAGCGCCGGCACGTCAACGCGGCCTGGGCCGCCATCCGCGAGGTCGCGAGAGGGCTCTAGGGTGCGAATTTCACCGATGTTCGTCGCGAGGGCGCCAAGGTGCCGCGGTAGCGGACCGCACGGACCGAGAGACGCTGAAGGCGTAGCCGTACCTACGTCGAAGCGGCTTGAGGGAGTACGGCCCGCTACCGCATGCAGATTGGTGTCCGCAGCAGGACATCGGTGAAT
>JAJECB010000359.1 GCA_022822245.1 Gammaproteobacteria bacterium | reverse complement strand
CGGCCGCGGTGGTGGCGATCGGCACGTGCGCGTAGGCGGGCGTGGGGAGGTCGAGGGCGCGCTGGACGTGGACCTGCGGTCCGGTGGAGGCGAGGAGGTCGGCGCCGCGCACGATCTCGGTGACCCCGAGCGCTCCGTCGTCCACCGCCGCGGCCAGGTGATAGGCGTGGACGCGGTCGGCCCGGTACACGATGAAGTCGCCGGTCTCGGCCGGGAGGTCGATCACCACCTCGCCTTGCACCGCGTCGCGGAAGGCGATGCGCGCGTCGGCCCGCATCCGGACCGAACGCGCCGGGCGCGAGGTCCCGCCGCGGCAGGTGCCGGGGTAGGGGCCCGGCCCCGCCTCGCGGCGGGTGCAGGCGCACCCGAACGTCCACCCCCCGCGCTCGAGAAGGGCAAGGGCGGCGCGATATCGTTCGATGTTGTCCCGCTGGTAGACCACCGGGCCGTCCCAGGGCAGGGCGAGCCGCTCGAGCTCGCCGAGGATCGCGTCCGCCGCGCCCGGTACCGCCCGCACCGCGTCCACGTCGTCGATGCGAACGTGCCACTCGCCGCCCCGGTGCCGGGCGGAGAGGTGGCTCGCGACGGCGGCGACCACCGAGCCGAGGTGCAGGGGACCGTTCGGGGTGGGAGCGAAGCGCCCGCGTACCGTCATTCTCCCGGGTTCTCCCCCGCGTTCTCGGCAGTCCGTTGGTGTAGAGTAACCGCCGGGATGCGGCCCTTCCCTCAAAACCCGGAAACCGGGGTCCGCGGCGGACCCGGCCGGAATCGGCTTCGCTGAGTCCGGGCGGTCGGGAACATGCGGCTGCGCAAGATCCGGCTCGTCGGGTTCAAGTCGTTCGTAGATCCGATCGCGATCGATCTCCCCGGAGATCTCATCGGGGTGGTAGGGCCCAACGGCTGCGGCAAGTCCAACATCATCGACGCGGTGCGCTGGGTCATGGGGGAGAGCTCGGCGCGCCAGCTTCGCGGCGAGCTCCTCGTGGACGTGGTCTTCAACGGCGCCGCCTCGCGCCGGCCGGTCGGCCAGGCCTCGGTCGAGCTCCTCTTCGACAACTCCGAAGGGCAGGCCGGAGGGCGTTTCGCCGGGCGTGAGGAGATCTCGATCCGGCGGCTCGTCAACCGCGAGGGCCAGTCCGTCTACTACCTGAACGGCACGCGGTGCCGGCGGCGCGACGTCACCGATCTCTTTCTCGGCACGGGCCTCGGCCCGCGCAGCTACGCCATCATCGAGCAGGGCACGGTCTCGCGTCTCATCGAGGCCCGGCCGGAAGAGCTGCGCGGCTTCCTCGAAGAGGCGGCCGGCATCTCCCTGTACCGCGAGCGCCGGCGCGAGACCGAGAGCCGGATGCGCCAGACGAACGACAACCTCGACCGGCTGAGCGATCTCCGCGAGGAGCTCGACAAGCACCTCGCCCGCCTCAAGCGCCAGGCCGCGCAGGCGGAGCGCTACACCGTCCTCAAGGCGGAGGAGCGCCGCCTGCGGTCGGAGCTGCTGGCCCTTCGCTGGCAGGGTCTGGAGCGCGAGGCGGAGGCGGGCAGCGCCGCGATCGGCGCCCAGGAGGTGAAGCTCGAGGCGGCCCGCTCGCGGCAGCGGGCGGTCGAAGCGGAGCTCGAGCGGGCGCGGGCGGCGCACGGGCAGGCCACGGACGGATACAACGAGCGGTACCGCGCGACCCTCGAGGTGCGGACCGAGGTGGGGCGGGCGGAGGAAGCGGTCGCCCAGCTCCGGCGCCAGCGGGGAGATCTGCGCGAGACCCTCGCGCGCAGCGAGGAGGTGCTGGCCGGGGCCGAGCGCGAGGCCGAAGCGGATGGAGCCCGGCTCGACGCGCTGAAGGCGCGGCTCGCCGGCGAGCGGTCCCGGGTCGAGCGGGCCGGCGAGGAAGCGTCCGACGCCGAGCGCGGGCTCGACGCGGCGGAGCGGGCGCTCGCCGCGTTCCGGACCGAGCACGAGGCGTTTCGGGCGAGGCGCGAGAGGTGCGCCCGGGAGGCGGACGCGGCCGAAGCCTCGCTCGCCCACCAGCGCGCGCGGCTCCGTGATGTCGAGGCGCGCCTGGAACGGCTCGGCGCGGAACGGCAGTCCCTCGCCGAGACCGTCGAGGACGAAGGGCTGGGCCGCGAAGTTGAGGCGCTCGAGAGCCGGCAGGAGGAGACCCGGCGGCGGCTCCAGGAGCGCCAGCGCGCGATCGCGGAGCTCCGCGGGACGGAAGCGGCCGAGGCCGGCGACCTGCACGAACGGCGCGAGCGGCTCGAAGCGATGTCCGGACGGCTCGCCTCGCTCGATGCACTCCAGCAGGCCGCGCTCGCGCGCGTGTCCGGCGAGGCCGCGGAGTGGCTGGAAGCGAACGACCTCGCGGCCGCGCCGCGCCTCGCCCAGGTCATCGAGGTCGAGCCGGAGTGGGCGTACGCGGTCGAGTGCGTGCTCGGGAGCCGGCTCGAAGCGATCCGGGTGGAGGATCCCGCCCGCCACGCGCCGGCGCTCGCCGGGCTCGACCGGGCCACGGTGTCGCTCGTGGCGGATCCGGGGAGCACCGCCCCGCCGCCCGCCGGCGACGAGCTCGGCGCCAGGGTCGGCGCCGGCCGGGAGCTGGCCGCGCCCTGGCTGGCCGGGGTCGGGACGGCCGCGACGGCCGCGGACGCCCTCGGGCGCCGTTCCTCGCTCGCCCCGCACGAGTCGCTCGTCACCCCGGACGGAACCTGGGTCGGCCCGAATTGGATCCGGGTGTTCCGGCGCCGGGACGACGAGGCCGGCCCGCTCGCCCGCGAGCGCGAGATCGGGTCGCTTCGCGGCCGGCTCGCCGCGGCCGGGTCCGAGGCGGAGGAGCGCGCGAAGGGGCTCGATCGGGTCCGGCGCGAGCTGGCCGCGGCCGAGAGCGACCGCGAGTCGCTGGAAGCGGAGTGGACCGACGCGAGCGACCGGTACGCCCGGCGCCGCTCCGAGTACGCCGCGCGGGTGGCCGAGGCGGCGGCCCGGCGCCGGCGCCGGGACGAGGTCGAGAGCGAGCTCGAGGAGATCGACCGCACCCTTGCCGGGCTCCGGGCGGCGGTCGAGGGGGGAGAGGAGACGTCGCGCGCCTCGCGCGAGGCGAGCGATCGCCTTCAGTCCGAAGGGGAGACCTACGACCGCGAGGCCGAACGGCACGACGCGGAGGTGGCTTCCGGGCGGGAGACCGCCGAGCGGGCGCGGCGGGCGGTGCACGAGGCCGCCCTTGGATTAGAATCGACGACGGTCCAGGTCGCCGCGCTGGAGGAGACGCGCCTTCGTTCGAGGTCTCGAATGGAGGCGCTGCGGTCCGACATGGGCGAATCGAGACGGCGCCTCGCCGGGATCGAGGAGCCCATCGTCGAGGCCGAGAACAAGCTCCGCGAGCGCCTGGAGAACCACCGGAGAGTGGAAGCGGCCCTCGCGGAGGCGCGCGATGCGGTCGAAGCGGGGGAGAATGAGGTCAAGGAGCGCGAGCGGGAGCGCAGCGCCCGCGAGGCCGAGACGGGGCACGAGCGGTCCGCTCGCGACGAGCTCCGGCTCGCCTGGAACGCGGTGCTGGCGCGCCGTGACGCGGTCGCGGAGCAGCTCGCGGAGGCCGGGTTCGAGGCCGGGAAGGTGGTCTCCGCCCTGCCTCCGGAGGCCGATCCCGAGGCCTGGCAGGAGCGCCTTACCGCGATCGAGCGGCGGCTCGAGCGACTCGGCCCCATCAACCTCGCGGCGGTCTCGGAGTTCGAGACCGAGTCCGAGCGCAAGCGGTACCTCGACTCCCAGCACGCGGACCTCGTCGATGCCCTCGCGACCCTGGAGGACGCGATCCGCAAGATCGACCGCGAGACCCGGGCCCGCTTCAAGGACACCTTCGAGCGGGTCGGGCGGGGGCTCGAGCAGATCTTTCCCCGCCTCTTCGGCGGGGGGAACGCCTACCTGGAGCTCACCGGCGACGACCTGCTCGATACCGGGGTCACCGTCATGGCCCGTCCCCCGGGCAAGCGCAACACGAGCATCCAGCTCCTGTCCGGGGGGGAGAAGGCGCTCGCGGCCATCGCCCTCGTGTTCGCCATCTTCGATCTCAACCCCGCGCCGTTCTGCCTCCTCGACGAGGTGGACGCCCCCCTCGACGACGCGAACGTCGACCGCTTCGTCGATCTCGTGCGGGAGCTTTCGGAGCGGGTGCAGGTCGTGCTCGTGACTCACAACAAGTCGAGCATGGAGGCCATGGGACAGCTCATCGGGGTCACCATGAACGAGCCAGGGGTGTCGCGTCTCGTATCGGTGGACGTCGGCCAGGCCCTCGAGATGGTGGCGGACTGACGTGGACGAGCTCCGCCCCCTGCTCGCGACCGTCGGCCTGTTGGTGGTGGTGGCCGGGGTCGTCTACTGGATAGCACGCCAGCGCGGCTGGCGCTCCCGGTGGGGGGAGCGGTTCTTCTCGCCTGGTGGGCGGCACGGGACCCGGGCGGCGGCCGGGGAAGCGGGGGCGGCGCGCTCGGAGCGCGCCCGCGGGCCGCGGCTGTCCCCGGCGGCGCGGTCCGGCGAAGCCGGTCCGGCGGAAGCGAATCGCGCCGGGCCGGGCCGGCGGGGGGGTGGTTCGGATCGCCAGACCCTGATCGATCTCGACTTCCTGCCGTTGCTGGACCCGGAGGACGCGGTGGGCGAGGCGACCACCCCCATCGACCGGGAGTACGACATGGGCGACCTCGGCGCGATGGAGCCGGGCTCCGCCGGGGAGCCGGTTCGGCCCGCCCGGGCTCAGGATCCGCCCCCCCCCGCCCGCGCGCCGGACCCCGCGCGGCCCGGTCCCGGACCGAAGGCGAAATCGGGTCGCCGGGCGTCGGCCTCGAGCGCGCGGCGCGGCCCGGCGGCCGGGAAGGACCGGCGGGCCCCCGGCTCGGGCGGGGACCCGCCCGCCCCGCGCGGCACCGGGCGGGAGCTGCTGATCGTGCTCACCATCCTCACTCCCGGCGAACGCGATCTCGCCGGCCCGGTGATCCGGGAGGCGCTCACCGCGTTCGATCTGCGCCCGGACGACCTCGGCATGTTCCACCACTACGGGAATCGGCGCGGGCGGGTCTCCGATCCGGTGTTCAGCGTGGCGAACGTGCTGGAGCCGGGAGTCTTCGACCTTGCGGCGATGGACGAGCTCGCCACTCCGGGGCTCTGCCTCTTCCTGCGCCGGCCGGGGCCGCTCCCGGCGACCGTCGCGTTCGATCTCATGCTCGACGTCGGCTCCCGGCTCTCGCGCGCGCTCGAAGCCGTGCTCTGCGACGACCAGCGCTGCCGGCTCACCGTCCAGGCGACCCAGGCGCTCCGCGAGCGGGTGGTCCACTTCGCGCTTCGCCACGAGCGCGAGGCCCCGGATGCCGGCTGACCCCGGGGGGGCGGCGGCCCGTCCCCCGTCTGCCTCCGATCGCCGGCGCGCCGCCGAGCGATATCCGCCACCGGGTAGCGTGTAGTCGCTACACTTGGCCCCCGTGGGATTCGCCCACGAAGGCCGGTTTCCGGGTCGCCAGAGATGGTTCCATCGAATCCCGAGCTTGAATTGGATGCGCCGCCGGAGACGGATGAAGTGCGGCTCGACCGCTTGCGCTCCATGATTCGGCACCACGAGCATCTCTACCACGTCCTCGATCAGCCGGAGATCAGCGACGGCGAATTCGATGGGCTGATGCGGGAACTGCGCGACCTCGAGAATCGGCATCCTCATCTGGTTACCCCGGATTCGCCATCGCAGCGCGTCGGCGGAGAGCCGAGAGAGGGGGTGGAGAGGGCGAATCACTCCTCGGAGATGCTGAGTCTCGACAACGCGTTCGACGAGGAGGAACTGCGTGATTTCGACCGTCGTGCGTGCAAGCTCGCGGAGGTCGAGGAGCTCGTTTATGTCGGGGAACTCAAGCTCGACGGACTTTCGATGGCCGTCCGGTACGTTGCCGGTCGGATGCAGCTCGCGCTTACGCGCGGGGACGGAGAGCAAGGGGAGGTCATCACGCCGAACGCCCGGACGCTTCGCTCGCTTCCACTTTCGATCGGCGCGGACGTTCTGACCGCGCAGGGCGTACCGGAGGATTTCGAGGTACGGGGCGAAGTTGTGATGCCGAAGCGCGCCTTCGACGAACTGAACGAGCGCCAGCGCGCGAACAGCGAGACCCTGTATGTGAACCCTCGCAACGCGGCGGCCGGCACGATGCGCATGCTGGATGCGAAGGTCACCGCCTCGCGTCGCCTGGAGTTCTATCCCTATCTGCTCCTCGCCGGCGGTGAGGCAGTCTTCGACACGCACTGGGAATCACTCGAGGCGTTGGCCGCGCTCGGCTTCAAGGTCAACGCGTCGCGCGCGCGGCTTCGTGGCATCGAGGAGGTGCTGGGGTTTCGCGACGAGTGGATGGAACGGCGCGAGGCTCTGCCCTACGAGATCGATGGATTGGTATTCAAGGTGGATGCGACCGCGCTCCAGCAGCGCCTGGGCGCGACTTCGAAGGCGCCTCGCTGGGCGATCGCGAGCAAGCTGGCTGCGGAGCAGGCGGAGACGGTCGTCGAGGACATCGACGTGCAGGTTGGCCGCACCGGAGCGATTACCCCCCGTGCCCGGCTGCGTCCGGTGTTTGTCGGTGGGGTGACCGTCTCACGGGCAACCCTCCACAATGAGGACGAGATCGCGCGGCTCGGCGTGCAGATCGGTGACACCGTGCAGATCGAGCGGAGCGGAGACGTGATCCCGAAGGTCCTGCGGGTGATTGCCAAGGGTGATGCTCGCAGACCCTTCGAGATGCCTTCGCGCTGTCCGGAATGCGACTCGAAGGTGAAGCGCGACGAAGGCGAGGTGATAGCTCGGTGCATCAACGTCAGTTGCCGGGCACGTCTCAAGGAATCGGTCCTGCACTACGCGCACCGCACTGCAATGGACATCGACGGCTTGGGAGACTGGCTCGTCGATGCGCTGCTTAATCGCGACGGCGACGGTTCGGTAAAGGACCTTGCGGACCTCTATGACCTGCGACCCGAGCACCTGGAGAGTATCGAGAAGAAGGGAACTCTCGGCGAGACGAAGGCTCACAAGGTGGTGGAGGGCATTGCGCGTTCGAAGGGCGAGGTGACGCTGCCGCGCAAGCTCTACGCCCTGCACATCCCGAGAGTGGGAATCAGGACCATCGAAGCGCTTGCGGACGGATATACGAGCTTGGGGGAGATCGCTTCTGCATCCGTCGAAGAACTCGAAGCGGTGGAGGGAGTCAGCCGCCGCGATGCGGAGGCGATTACGGCGTTTTTCTCGACCCCGGAGTCGGAAGCCCTCGTCGAGTTTCTGAACCCGCCCGGTCCCCTGAACGAGCCCGAAGCGTCGGTGCGGAGGAGGGAACGTCGGGAACAGGACGGTGCGAACGAGGCTGTGTCGGGCTCACGAGGTGCGAGGCTGGACAACGAGAGGATGCGCGATCTGCTGGTCCGGCTGACGGCGTCCGTTTCGTTCAAGGACGGTACAAAGCTGCCGGGTTCGGTCGAAGGGGTGGGAAGTGTATTGGCGGGCGAACTCGTCGAACGCGGCTTGGTGTGGTACCGCGCGGCTCTCTACCAGCTCGATGTCGAGACGCTAGCGGCGATTCCGACCACCACCAGATTGGGGCGCAAGTCCGCGGAAGCGGTCGTTGCGAGCCTCGTTCGGTCAAAATCGGCACCCGTTTCTCGGCTCATCTACGGACTCGGCATTCGCCATGTCGGTGAGCGGACCGCGGAGATCCTGGTGGAAGAATTTCCAGGTGTGGACGCAATCATGGGGGCTTCGAAGGAAGAGCTTGAGGCGGTGGACGAGATTGGCCCGCGCATCGCCGAGTCGATCCTCGAATTCTTCTCCTCGGAACGAAACCGGAAGTTGATCGAGCGGCTGCGCAGCCACGAACTTCGCTTTGTGGCGGAGAGAGAAGACCGTGGCACTGCGGCACCGGACGGCGCGGGGGCGGCGCTCGCCGGAAAGATCTTCGTGCTGACCGGAACGCTCGCCGGCATGACCCGGGACGAAGCGACGAGGCGAATTCAGGCGCTCGGGGGCAAGGTGACCGGCACGGTCAGCCGCAAGACGGACTACCTCGTGGCGGGAGACAGCCCCGGCTCGAAGCTGACGAAGGCACGGGAGCTTGGAGTTTCGGATCTCGACGAACAGGGACTTCTCACGCTGTTGTCTACCGGAATTGGCGCACCGGTGCCCGCTCCCGAAGATGAGGCCCACTTGGCGTAAGGCCTTTCGGGATTCACTCGATTCCAGGTTCCCACCGATGCGACTGACCCACCTCACCCTCAAAAACTGGCGAAACTTCAAGCAGGCGGACTTCGACCTGCGGGATCGGCTGTTTATCGTCGGGCCGAACGCCTCCGGCAAATCGAACCTGCTCGATGCCCTGCGGTTCCTCAGGCAGATCGCCTCCGCGGGCGGAGGGTTCCAGGATGCCGTGGCGAGTCGGGGCGGTATTGCACGCGTCCGATGCCTTGCGGCCAGGAACTTCAACCACGGCCGTGTGACCGTGAACGTTTCGATCGGGGACGACGACACGCCGGACGAATGGATGTACGAAATCACATTCTCGGCCGAGCCGCGGGGGCGCCATCGACCGATCCTGGTCAGCGAGATCGTGAGAAGGCGTGGAGAAACGGTCATCGAGAGACCTACGGATGAGGACGAGGCCGACCCCGAGCGGATGACCCAGACGTACCTTGAACAGGTGAATGCGAACCGCGAGTTTCGCCGGATCGTCGAGTTCCTTGAATCAATCAGGTATCTCCACCTGGTCCCTCACCTGATGCGAGAACCGGAGCGCGCGGGAAGCCCGAACGGTGACCCGTACGGTGCCGACCTCTTGCTCCGCATGGCCCGAATGCCCGAGAGGACGCGTGGACGGCACTTGCGTCGCATCAGCCAAGCGCTGAAGACCGCAGTCCCCCAACTGGATCAGCTCGAGCTCGTCCAGGACGAGATTGGGCACTGGCATCTGGAGGCGCGTTACCGGCATTGGCGTCCACAGCCCGCGCGACACGACGAACAGTCGTTTTCGGATGGAACGCTTCGGCTCATTGGTCTGCTTTGGTCTCTCCTCGAAGGAAGGGGAGATCGAGGCCCCACACTCCTGGACGAGCCGGAACTCTCGTTGCACACATCGGTCGTACGACAGCTTCCGACGGTCTTTTCAAGAACGCGCAGTGCGGGCGGGCCGCAGGTGCTCCTTTCGACGCACTCCCGAGAGATTCTGGAAGACTCCGGAGTAGGCACGGACGAAGCGGTGGTCCTGTACCCCGGGGCTGAAGGAACCGAGGCGGTTGCGGCCGCCGCGATTCCGGACATACAACTCCTGCTGGATGCGGGCCTCAGCTTGGCGGAGATACTCTCTCCGAGGACCGAGCCGGAAAGCATTCCGGACCTTCCGGATCAACTTGCGAGCGCATGACGTTCGTCTACTTCGCTGTCGAGGGCGACGCGGATGTCCCTGTCGCCGAACGGCTGATCCGACACGTGGGCCACACTCCACACCGGGCGATCGTGGCCGGAGGCGTGCCGAGGCTCGATCAACGGATTCCGGGTCTGACGCGATCCGCGGCTCACATGAATTGGCTGATCCTGCGCGACCTCGACCGAGAACAGTGTGCGCCACGACTGGTCCGTCGCCTGTTCGCGGGCGGCGTCCCGCCAAGAGCGAGCCTGCGCATTCCGGTTCGGTCCATGGAGAGCTGGATGCTCGCCGACGCGGTGGGGTTCTCCGAGGTCTTCTCCGTGAACCGGAATCGACTGCCGGATCGACCGGACGATCTGGAGAATGCAAAACTCTACCTCGTGAACGCATGCCGGAGCTCGCGCCGGTTGGAGGTTCGGAGCGCCATCCCTCCACGAAGGGGGAGCGGTCGCGCGGTCGGCCCGGAGTACGTGAGCCGAATTTCGGTCTTCGCGCGCCATCACTGGGATCCCGAGCGGGCGGCGGAGCGCTCCCCGAGCCTCGCGCGTGCAATTCGGGCGCTTGAGCGATTGGCCGACGAGGGAATCTGGTCCTGAGCTTTTGCTGCAGTTTCCTTCGGCGGCGAAAGGGCTCCACCAGGGTTACTCGTAGTGATGCAGGACCATGGCCCCGCACGGAACCACGGCCGGTTCCATCGGGAGGACCTCTCAGGAAATCGCCCGCCAATGTCATTGAACCGGCCCTGCTCGACGAGCGTGCGGGCTTCCCGCTCGGAGAGAGGCAACGCCAAACCTGGAATTGACGTTCGTATTCTTGATACGAAAGAATCGATTCAAACGTTTATTCGACGATGTGGCGGAGATCGTCTCCGATGACTCATGTGACTGGGGGAGAATAGACCAACGTGTTGACGTTCAACTCAATCGACGTGGAAACCGCAAATGTCGACCGCGCAAGCATTTGCCAGATCGGAATCGTCCATGTTCGGGAAGGGGAAATCGAAGATCGATGGCAGACCCTCGTCAATCCGGAGGCCTGGTTCGATCCGTGGAATGTCTCGATCCATGGAATCGACGAAACGGACGTGGCAGATAGCCCTACGCTACCGGAGGTTCGTGACGAGTTGCGCGCCAGATTGCGGGGGTCCGTTCTCGTCAGCCACACGTCGTTCGATCGTGTTGCATTTGAACGGGCCATGACGCGCTACGACCTCGAACAGCTTCAGGTCACATGGCTCGACAGCGCGAAGATCGCTCGGCGCGCATGGCCGGAAAGGTACGGACGCAGGGGATATGGTCTCAAGAATATCGCGAGAGATCTCGACATCTCATTCAGGCATCATGACGCGATCGAAGACGCCAGAGCGGCCGCAGAGCTCGTGCTCCGAGCATGTGCCGCGACAGAGATGGATATAGAGCATTGGCTACGTCGAGTTGAACGTCCAATCTTCCCATCTTCCACCAAGTCGTCTTCAAGGCCGATACCGCCGGCGAAACGAGAGGGAAACGCGGATGGGGCGTTGTTTGGAGAAACAATCGTGTTCACGGGCTCGCTCGCCATTACGCGACGTGAAGCGGCCGATATGGTGGCTGAAGCCGGATGCAGCGTCACCAACAACGTCAGCAAGAAGGTCACGATGCTTGTTGTGGGTACTCAGAACCGGAGCAGGCTCAATGGCTACAAGAAGAGCAGTAAACATCGAATGGCGGAAGCGCTGATCGAGAAGGGTGCAAACATTCGGATGCTTTCGGAGAGCGACTTTGCGGAACTCGTGGGGGTTGAGGTAGCGTGACGCGAGGAGGAGGCCGCACAGCCTCTTGAAGCCGTCGTCCGGCAAGCGCTTGACGAGGCGTCCGAGAAGCCCGGCCTTCCCGTCAATACGAAAGCGGCTTCCTCGATCTCGGTAGGCGAAGGAAGACCAAGGTGTTCGTTGCCGTCGAGGTACCCATTGGCCGGCTGAGTGGCGTTTGTGGCTATGCGCGCCATGGGCGGTGATGGTCAGGGTGTACTGAGAGGGTGACCACCTGACGGCGCGGCCGTTGTACCGTCCCGTCGATCTGGGGGGCGTCTAAGCCGAAGTTCCCCGGGATTTCGGGGTCGAATTGCGGCCAAGTGATCGAACCTGATCGAAAAATGTCGGCCACCGGGGCGATTATTGTTCCCATGTAAATGAGAGAATTTGAATCGACATTACAGGAACAGATTGTTATTTTCGTTCCCATGTACATCGAGACCGTCCCCAACCGCAACTCCCGCCCCGCGATCCTCCTTCGCCAAGGCTGGCGCGAGGGCAAGCGGGTGCGCAAGAAAACGCCCGCCAATCTCACCGACTGGCCCGCGGAGAAGGTCGAAGCGCTTCGCCAAGTCCTCAAGGGCCAACGGCTCATCGCCCCCGAGGATGCGTTCGCGGTCGAACGCTCCTTGCCCCACGGCCATGTCGAAGCGCTGCTCGCGATGACCCGGCGCCCGGGATTGGAACGTCTCATCGCGCCCAAGCGCTGCCACGAGCGCGACCGGGTCCTGGCGATGGTCCTGGAACGGGTGCTGCACCCCGCCTCGAAGCTTGCCACCACCCGGCTGTGGCATAGCACGTCCTTGGCCGAGGAGCTCGGGGTCGGCGACGATGATGAAGACGACCTCTATCAGGCGATGGACTGGCTGCTCAAGCGCCAGGAGCGCATCGAACAGCGTCTTGCGCGGCGCCATCTGCACGAGGGCGAGCCGGTTTCGCCGACGTGAGTTCGAGCTACTACGAAGGGCGCACCTGCCCGTTGATTCGCTTCGGATACAACCGCGACGGCAAGCGCGGCAAGACGCAGGTGGTGTATGCGGTGCTCAGCGCCCCGGGCGGATGTCCGATTGCGGTCCAGGCGTACCCGGGTGTTGCACCCCGCGTTTTTTTGGTAGCGGACTTCTCGGATTGTTTCGGATCGGTTGACGCTCGATTTGTCACATTGCCCTGTTGTCATCGTCGGAGAGTCGGGAGCGCGCGGTTCGTTCGGAGGGGGCGCGACGGGGCGACAGTGATCGCGATGATCACCGCGTTTGCGGTGAGGATGGATTCGCCGGCGCGCCCGGCGTTGGGGAGCACGCGCGGCAGTTGATTCAGAACTGCACGTCGTCGTGGTCGAAGATCGCGAGTTGTCCGTCATGGCAGGCGCGTTCGGTGTCTCGACGCTCGTCGTAGTAGGGGCGGATCTGGGCGAAGTATCGTCCGTCGAAGGCGAGGGCGAGGTCGTTGAGGAGTTCGGAGAGCTGAGCGGCGGCCTCGTCGCTGAGTTCGTGGGTCACGAGGAGGTAGGACAGGCTCACAGCCGCAGTTCCGCGACGGCATGCTCGAGGTGCGCGGCGTTGACGGTGCGGGCATCGTTGACGGCGGCGGCGGTGAGCGCGTAGTGGGCGATGCGGTTGACGAGCCGTGGCAGCCCGCGCGCGCTCTGGAACAGCGCCTCGACGGCGGGGGGCTCGAACAGGGGGCGTCGGTGCGCTTCTTCGGGCGCCGGTTTTATGTCGGGGCGCTGTTCCTTGTGGTGAGCGCGCTGGCGGTGGCGGTGGCGTGCGGTTGCAGACGATCACGCGGCGGTGGGGGGTCCCGGCGCCGACGCTGAAGCGCTCGGCGAGCAAGCGCACGTCCGCCGCGGTGTAGCGGCGCACGAAGGGTCGGGTCGGGCCTGCGCCCCGGCGGTCGCGAATGTGCCCCGTGCCGCGGTGCTGCGCCACCAGCCGGGTGAGCTGCGCCCGCGACAGCCCCGTCATCTTCGCCAGGTACGCCTTCACCGCCCCCTTGTCCGCCTTGCCCAGCGCCGAGTAGTCGAACTGCACCAGGGTGCGACGGATGAACTCGTACGCCGATGCCCGGTCAGCGAGGGTGAAGTCCACCGGCTCGTTGCCTTCGGCTACGCGCCGGACCTGCCCCAGAGTGCGAACCCGTTGTGTCTGTAGCGTCACGATCATCCTCCGATGATCCCCGAATCGTTCCCGCTACAGGCTCACTTGTCGTTGGACTCAACCCCTCCCTTCAGGCTCATTTCTCATTGGACAAGCAGCAATTCTCATTTTGGCCCCGGAACGAGGCCCGAGCAGGGGCTGCCACCGGCAATCGCCTGCCAACAACGCCCGCAGGCCGCTCACACTGCCCCGCTTCGCGGCCTTCGGACGCCAAAATGAGAACTGCTGTTGGACAAGGCTCCGTGAGCGTTTTCCAATCCAGAAATGAGCCTGAACGAAGAGTGAGAAACAGGGGCTGGGGGAGCGATATCGGGGTGGTTGTGGGAGTGGTCATGATGGGTTGGAGACGGCGGCGAGGTC
>JAJECB010000341.1 GCA_022822245.1 Gammaproteobacteria bacterium | reverse complement strand
CCGCCGCCGGCGCGCCCGGCGCGCCCGGCGAGCTCGCCACGCTCCTCATCCGGGTCAACGAGGACTGCTGGCTCATGATCCGGGACGCCGACCAGCGGCTCGTCTACCGCGATCTCGCGTCCGCCGGCACGGTGCTCGACCTGTCCGTCGCGGCGCCTGTGCGCATCGTGGCCGGCTACGCGGAAGGGATCGAGCTCGAGTACAACGGCGAGCCCGTCGATCTCTCGCCCTGGGTGGAGCAGGACACGGGCACCGCGCGGTTCCGGCTGGGCTCCTGAGCGACCGGTGGCCCCGATGCCCGACCCGGCCGATCGAACCCGCAAGCCGCTCGCCTCGGTACGCGGGATGCACGATCTCCTGCCCGGGCCGATCACCCTCTGGCAGCGCTTCGAGGCGACCGCCCGCACGGTGCTCGACGCCTACGGGTTCGAGGAGATCCGCACCCCGCTCCTCGAACGGACCGAGCTCTTCGTGCGATCGATCGGAGGGGCGACGGACATCGTGGAGAAGGAGATGTACTCCTTCGCCGACCGCGACGGGGACAGCCTCACCCTGCGCCCGGAGGAGACCGCGAGCTGCGTCCGGGCCGGCATCGAGCACGGCTTCATCCACCTCGGCGTCCACCGCCTCTGGTACATGGGCCCGATGTTCCGCCACGAACGCCCCCAGAAGGGCCGGTTCCGCCAGTTCCACCAGCTCGGCGGAGAGATCTTCGGCTCCCCGGGCCCGGAGGCGGACGCCGAGATCATCCTGATCACCGCCCGCCTGTGGCGGCGCCTCGGCCTCGACGGGCTGCGCCTCGAGCTCAACTCGCTCGGCACTCCCGATTCGCGGCGCGCGTATCGCTCGCTCCTCACCGACTACCTCCTCGACCGGGAGGCGGACCTCGACGACGACTCCCGGCGCCGCGCGCGGACCAACCCCCTGCGGGTCCTCGACAGCAAGAACCCGGACATGCACGAGGTCATCGAGGCGGCCCCCCGGCTCGCGGATTCCCTGGACCCGGAGTCGCGCGACCACTTCGCGAGCTTGCGCGCGATGCTGGAGGAGGCGGGAGTGTCCTCCACCGTCAACCCGCGCCTGGTGCGCGGCCTCGACTACTACACGAAGACCGTCTTCGAGTGGACCACCGACCGTCTCGGGGCGCAGAACGCGGTCTGCGGAGGCGGAAGGTACGACGGGCTCGTCGAGGAGATCGGCGGCGCCCCGACACCCGGGGTGGGTTTCTCGGCCGGCATCGAGCGTCTCGTGGCCCTGCTCGCGGAGTCCGGGACGGCCGCGGAGCCCGATCCGCCCGCCGCGTGGGTGGCGGCGGTCGGCCCGGACGCGGCCCTCGTCGCACCCGCGGTGGCCGAGGAGCTGCGCGATGCGGGGATGAGCGCGGTGCTGGACGCCGGGGAGGGCGGGTTCCGCGCGAAGCTCCGCCGCGCCAACCGCAGCGGGGCGGAGATCGCGGTCATCGTCGGCGAGGCGGAGGCCGCCGCCGGCGAAGTGAGCATCAAGCCCTTGCGCGCGGACCGCCCGCAGTGCACCGTTGCGCGATCCGCCCTGAAGGACGCGGTCGCCGCCTGGCTTCCGGCTCCCGCCGCCGGCGGTCCGGGACAAACCTGAGAGGACGCCATGGAGCTTCATCGCACGGACGAGGAACGGCTCGAGTCGCTGAAGAACTGGTGGTCCGAGCACGGCCGGGCGCTCATCGGCGGGGTGGTGCTCGGGCTCCTCGGGATCGGCGGCTGGACGTTCTGGCAGGACTACGATCGGGGGCAGGCGGAAGCCGCCTCGGTACTCTTCCAGGCCGTGAGCGAGGCGGCCGCCGCCGGCGACCACGCCACCGTCCGGGAAGCGGGGTCCGCCCTCCTCGCCGATCATTCCGGCCGCGGATACGCCGCCGCCGCCTCCCTCCTCCTCGCGCGGTCCGAGATCCTGGAAGGCCGCCCCGACGGGGCGATGGCCCACCTCAAGTGGGCCGTCGACCATGCCGAGATCCCCGAGATCCGCCGGATTGCCCGGGTGCGCCTCGCGGAAGCGACCTGGGCGGCCGGCGCCCCGGACAAGGCGCTCGCCCTCCTCGACGAGACCCCCGCCGGGCCGTTCCGGGCCGCGAGCGACGAGCTGCGCGGAGACATCCTCTTCGCCGGCGGAGAGCCGGAGGAGGCGCGCGCGGCGTGGGAGCAGGCCGCCGGGGGGTACTCCGACTCGCCCGCGAGCCGGCACCGGGTTACCCTGAAGCTCAACGATCTCGGACACCTGAACACGCCCCCCTAGATCCATCAGTGCCATGACAGACGCCAGCATCGCGCCGAACCGCACGGGCCGCCGGGCCGCACCGGCGAGCCTCCATCCGCTCGCCGCGGCCGGGACGGTTCCTGCCGGCCGGGCGCGCCCCGCCTTCGCGCGGCTCGTCCGCGCGGCCGCGCTCGGGGCGGCGTCTTCGGCCCTTCTCGGAGGCTGCGCCCTGTTCGGCGGCGACCGCGACGACGAGGTCCCCGACCTCGCGCCGCTCGAGCCGCTCGCGGCGGTCGAGACCCCGTGGTCCGCCGACGCCGGTTCCGGGATCGGCCGCGACTGGCTGGTCCTCGCCCCCGCGGTCGCGGACGACCGCATCTACGTCGCGGACGCCCGCGGGCGGGTCTCCGCCTGGGACGCCGCGAGCGGCCGCTCCGTGTGGCGCACCGACACCGACGCCGACATCACCGGCGGGGTCGGGGCGGGCGGCGGGCTGGTCCTCGCCGGTAGCGAGGACGGAGAGCTGATCGCCCTGCACCAGGCGACCGGCGAGGTCGCCTGGCGCGCGCAGCTCACGAGCGAGGTGCTGAGCCGGCCGCGCCTCGCGGGCGACCGGGTCCTCGCGCGCACCCTCGACGGGAAGCTGTACGGGCTCGACGCCGCGTCGGGCGAGGTGCGCTGGACCCACGACGCAGGCGTGCCCGCGCTCACCGTGCGGGGCACCGGCTCGCCCGTCATCGTGTCCGGGGTCGCGATCACCGGCTTCGACAAGGGCCGCATCGCCGCCGTGCGAAGCGCGACCGGCGAGCTCGTCTGGGAAGGCCTCATCGCGGACCCGCGCGGGCGCTCGGAGCTCGAGCGGCTTGCCGACGTCGACACCGAGGCGGTGGTGGCGGGCGGCGTGGTCTATGCGGCGAGCTACGAACGGGCCGTCGCGGCCTTCGACGCCGAGACCGGCCAGCCGCTCTGGCGGCGCGACATCGCGTCGCGCACCGGTCTCGCCGCCGACGCGGACCTCGTCTACGTCGCGGACACCGGCGGCTCGGTTCAGGCCCTCGACCGCGTCTCCGGCGCCGGGGTATGGACGCAGGCGTCGCTCGCCGGCCGCGCCCCCGCGTGGCCGGTCGTGCACGGCGCGTACGTCGCGGTGACCGACATCGAGGGCTACGTCCACTGGCTGCGCCGCGAGGACGGCCGACCGGCGGCCAGGACCCGGTCCGGCGAGGGCCGGCTCGCGGGTCCTCCCGCCCGGCACGGCGATGCGCTCGTCGCCTACTGGGGAAGGGGACGACTCACCGCGTTCAGGGTCCGCTGACCGGTACCGGGCCGGGGGCGGAGCCGGGGCCGGCCAGGCTTCGCCCATGCTTCCCGTAATCGCCATCGCAGGAAGGCCCAACGTCGGGAAGTCGACCCTGTTCAACCGGCTCACCGGCACCCGGGACGCCATCGTCGCCGACTACCCGGGCCTCACCCGGGACCGCCGCTACGGGATCGCCCGGCATCACGGCGCCCGGTTCATCGTCGTGGACACCGGCGGACTCACCGGCGATGCCCACGACCTCGCCACCCGCGTCGGTGACCAGGTCCGGCGCGCGCTCGACGAAGCGGACCGGATCGTGCTCCTCACCGACGCGCGGGCGGGAAGGACCGCGGCCGACGACGCGATCGCGGACCGTGTTCGCCGGCTCGGCAAGCCGGTCGTCCTCGCCGTCAACAAGACCGACGGGCTGGACGAGCGGACCGCCGTCAGCGAGTTCCACGCCCTCGGGCTCGACGCCCCGACCCCGATCTCGGCCGCCCACGGGCGCGGGATCGCCGCCCTGGTGCGGACCCTCGTGCCCGCGGGGGAAGACGCTCCCGACCCGGCCGGCGACGCGGAGGCGGAGGCGGAGGCGGATGGGGGGCGGGGGGCGGTGCGGATCGCGATCATCGGCCGGCCCAACGCCGGCAAGTCCACCCTCGTCAACCGTCTCCTCGGCGAAGACCGGGTCATTACCGACGATGCCCCGGGGACGACGCGCGACAGCGTGTTCGTTCCCTTCGAGCGGGGCGGGCGGCGGTTCGTGCTCATCGACACGGCGGGGCTCCGGCGCCGCTCGCGCGTCTCCGACGTGGTCGAGAAGCTGAGCGCCATCAAGGCGCTCCAGGCCATCGAGGCGGCGAACGTCGCGATCCTGGTGCTCGACGCGGGAGAGGGGGTCTCCGAGCAGGACGCGCGGCTCCTCGGCTACCTGCTCGACGCGGGCCGGGCCCTCGTCATCGCCCTCAACAAGTGGGACCGCCTCGACCCGGAGAGGCGGACCGCGGCCCGCGACGCGGTCTCGCGGCGTCTCGGCTTCATCGACTTCTCCGCCGTGCACGCGATCTCCGCCCTTCGCGGCGAAGGGCTGGGGGCGGTGATGCGCTCGGTCGAGGAGGCGTGGGCGGCGGCCACCACCCGCATGGCGGCCGGCGAGCTCACCCGGATCGTGCAGGACGCGACCACCCGGCACCCTCCCCCGGCGGTGCGGGGAAGACGGATCAAGCTGCGCTACGCCCACCAGGGGGGGATCAACCCTCCGATCGTGGTGATCCACGGAAACTCGGCGGAGGAGGTTCCGGAGCCGTACGCGCGCTATCTCGCCCGCGCGGTCCGGACCCGGTTCGGGCTTCGCGGCACGCCGCTCCGGATCGAGTTCCGTTCGGGCGAGAACCCTTACGCGGGGCGGCGCAACCGGCTCACCCCGCGCCAGGTCCGACACCGGAAGCGCCTGCTGCGCCACGCAAGGCGGCGGGGGCGTTGAGCCCCCGCCCGGGAGTCACCGATCGGCGAGTTTTGCGCGTTCGCGGGCGGCCTGCTCCACGGCGATCGCGAGCAATTGCTCTCGGAAGGTGTCCATCGATTCTTGATGCGCCCGCCGGTCGGCGGCGGCATTGGCACGGTCATTGGCGGCTTCGACGCGCAGCGAATTGATGCTCGAATGAATCCCGTTCGATTGAAGCACCACCACCCCGGCCAGTGCGAGGACGGAGACGACGATGGCTACTGTCTTCGGCCAATCCATGGTCTTCTCTTTGGCGGCAGGAGCTACTCGACGTTCTCGGCGAGGGCCACGAGGATCCGCCCCGCGCTCTCGCCCGTGTCGCGCTCCCCCTTCGCGTCCTGGACCACGACGCGGGTCGGCGGCCCGTCGCCGCGCTCGAGGACGATCCGGAACTCGACGTCCTCCGGCACCTCCTTCTTGCTCCGATCGCGCCAGAACGCGAGGCGGTCGAGCCAGCCCCGCTTCTCCTCGGCGCCCGCGTCCGGATCGATGTAGCGCACGAGGAAGAAGCCGGCGCTCCGGTCGAGGTCGACCACCGTGAACCCGCCCCGGTCGAGCGCGCGTCGGACCAGGCGCCAGCCCCGGTCGAAGCCTTCGTTCAAGCGGATGTACTTCCCGCCCCCGGGATCGTCCATGACCCCCACCCGCGGCTCGGCGGCGTCGCCCGTCGCGGCCACCGCCGCCGGGTCGACGGTCGAGTCATCCCCGTGCGCGAGGAAGTACATGAGGCGGCCGAGCATCTCCGCCTCGAGGGCCGGGTCGGAGGGCCGGGGGGTCCACGCATAGCTGTCGCCCCGCACCTCTTCCTGCGCGCCCCGGTGGGTCACGTGGATCTCCGTCAGCCCCGGCTCCGCGCCGCGCTCGACGCGGGTCCGGAACCGGTCGCGGACCGCGTAGGTGTAGGCGAAGCGCTTGAACCGCGCGAGGAACCTCCGTACCCCCCCGACGGGGAGATCCACCCGCTTCTCGGCCCACCCGGTCTCCAGGACCCCGACCCGGGCGTCGTCGGTATCGAAGCCGAACCCCTGCCGCCGCCAGAACTCGCGCAGGCTCGGCCAGACCTCGGCGGGCTCGGCCTCGACGACGAGCCACCGGAGGGCCCCCTCGCGCTCGATGCGGCCCCCCTCCACGCGCGGCAGCACCGCATCGGCGGCGTCGCCCGGGTCGTCGGTGCCGGGAACCGGATAGGCGTCCCGGATCCCGGACCGGGTGAGGTCCGGCGGCACCTCGAGCGATGTCTGGCGGACATCGCGCTGGTACGGGGTGTCCGAGGGGGGAGGGGGTGGCCGGCTGACGTAGGTGCACCCCGCGGCGGCGAGCGCCGCCGCCGCGAGCGCGGCCGCGCCGCGGAGCCGGTGCGATTTCCGCCGGAGCACGCGCGAACTTCAGGCCGCGGCGGGCAGCGCGCCTTCCGCTTCGCGGAGGGCGGACCGGACCGCTTCGTGGCACTCGGCCGACAGCGGCGTCAACGGCAGCCGGATCCCGGGCGGGATGAGGCCCATGTCGTGCAGCAGCCACTTCGACGGGATCGGGTTCGACTCGATGAAGAGGTTCTTGTGCAGGGCCCGCAGCCGAGCGTCGATCGCTTCCGCCCCCGCCCGGTCCCCGCGCAGGGCCCGGTCGCACATCGCGTGCATGGCGGCCGGGGCGATGTTCGCGGTGACCGAGATGACCCCCTTCCCTCCGGAGAGGATCGTCTCCATCGCGATCGGGTCCTCGCCGCTCACGACCTCGAACCAATCGGCCGCGCGGTCGAGGATCTGCCCGACCCGCGCAAGGTCCCCGGACGCTTCCTTGATGGAGACGACGTTGGTGAGCCGGGAGAGCCGCGCGACGGTGTCCGGCTGCATGTCGCAGGCGGTCCGCCCGGGCACGTTGTAGAGGATCTGCGGGACATCGACGGACTCCGCGATGAGCTTGAAGTGCCGGTACAGGCCCTCCTGGGTGGGCTTGTTGTAGTAGGGCGTCACCAGCAGGCAGCCGTCGGCCCCGAGGGCCGCGGCGTCGCGGGTCAGGTGCAGCGCCTCGGTGGTCGAGTTCGCTCCGGTCCCGGCGATCACCGGCACCCGGCCCGCCACCGCCTCGATGACCTTGCGGATCACCTCGCGGTGCTCGTCGTGGTCGAGGGTGGCCGACTCGCCGGTGGTCCCGACCGCAATGATGGCGTCGGTGCCGGCGTCGACGTGGAACTCGACCAGCCGGGCGAGGGCATCGTCGTCCACCGCGTCGTCTTCCCGCATCGGGGTGACCATGGCCACCATGCTTCCCCGAAACATCGCAACCTCCTTCGCGCGTTCGCGCCGGAAATCTTCGCGGACGATATTAGCGCATATCCCCCGCGAGCGGGCAGGGCCGGATCCACGCGGGGCCTCCGGCGAAGTTGACAGCCCGGGCGGCTCATGGATAATCCGAACCCGGCCGGCAGGACCTCGGAGCTCTGGTCCCCCGCGCGCTTGGCGCGCGGCCGGCCGCGTTTTTCCGTTCGGGCGGCCCGAGTGACGCCGAGCGGCGGTGACAGCCCGCTAGGGCCGCGGGGCGGCACCGGCGGGCAGGTGAGGTATAGGTATTCGGGACCCGTCATGTATCTCCTCTATCTGGACGAATCGGGAACCCATCCCTCCTCGGACCGCGTGGTGGTCGGCGGGGTCGCGGTGTTCGAGCGGGCCGCCTACTGGCTGAAGCGGGACCTCTCCGAGACCGTCGCCCGCTTCTTCCCCTACGAGCAGCAGCAGATCCCCATCCACGCGCCGCGCCTTCGCACCAGCGGCTCCCGCGGGCTCCCCGAGGCCTACGCGGGGATCGACGCGGGGGAACGCCGGCGCCTCCTCGACGCCTGCTACCAGACCCTCCTCGTGTCCCGGCACCCGGTGCTCTTCGCCACCGTCGTGGACAAGGACGCGGCGGCGAGCGGCGACGCCTACCGGATGGCCTTCGAGGACGTGGTGAGCCGCTTCGACCTCATGCTCGCCCGCTTCCACGCCGCGAACCGCACCCAGCGCGGGGTCGTCGTCATGTCGGAGTCGAGCACCCTGCGGCGCGCGGAGCGGGCATCCGGGCCGTCCGTCTCGGAAGGCACCCAGTGGGGCCGCACCCGGAACCTGTCCGAGGTCCCCCTCTTCGTGGCCAAGTCGCGGACCCGGCTCCTCCAGGCCGCGGGGCTGGTGACCAACGAGGTCTGGGGACGCTACGAGAAGGGGATCTCCCGGCACTTCGACGACATGCTGCCGAAGTTCGACCGCGAGGGGACCCGCCTGCACGGCCTCACCCATCGCACGGGCGGGGTGGACGCCTGCTGGTGCCCCGCCTGCTTCTCGTACCGCGCCTCGAACACCGCCCACCATGAAGGGGGCGGCCGCGGAGACGCGCCCGGGCCGCGGCGAGCCGGATCCGAGGGGGGGCCGCGAGCGCCCGGCGAGGGCGGTCCCCCCGGGGGCCGCTACCGCGACGCCC
>JAJECB010000127.1 GCA_022822245.1 Gammaproteobacteria bacterium | reverse complement strand
CGCAAGCGCCCCGAACGCGCGCGGAGACCGGCACCTCCGGTCCGGTCCGCGAAACGCGAATCGTCGAACGAAGGCCGGAGAGTTTGAGTTCGCCGAAGGCCGGAACCGACTCAATAACACGCGCGGGCCCGACCGGCCGGGCCCGCGCGGCCACCACCGCGACGGGGAGGCGCCCACCGCCGGCCGCGTGGCGCGATTACCGGACGTTCGCGGATTTCACCGTGCCGCCCCACCTCGCACGTGTCCCCGGAGTGACGGGGTCGCTGGTTGGGGGACCGGGCCGTGGACTTACGACCGGCTCCGGTTCACCCGGACCGGATGTGCTTTTTGCGAAAGCGCCGTGCCAGCACTGTGCCAACCTTTCCAGAGGCATCGAACGGAGAATGTCAAATGCTTGCTGATGGGCGCGCCGTTGTCCCCGAGACACATCCATATCCCCTCGCGGATCGAAAGGCCATGGTACCGGGTGCGGACGGTGATCTCATTCAACAACTCGGCCGCTTCCTCCGTGATGGAGGCCGGCCTGTTCCCTCCGTACCCGTCCGGATACGCGCCACGGACTTCCGGGACAACTACAACGGCTACGCCATCCTGGGCCGGGACGCCGACACCGTCATCGTCGAGGACATGCTCATCACGAGGACCTTCAAGGTCTTCGGCCACAACGGGGAGTACTTCGCCGTGCTCGTCTCCCGGGCCGTCCGCAACGATCCCGACCGGGAGCCCCGGGCCGTGTTCGGATTCGCCCAGCTCGAACTGAGCGTGGGCGGCGCCACGCCGGAGTGACCCGATGCCAGACTCCCCGATCGCGAACGCGCCCGGTTCGCGCCCGGGGCGCCGGAGGGGGACGAGACAGGGTGCCTGAACCCGTCATGCCAGCATCAGGCGCTCGCCCTTGGGCTCCGGCACGGGTCGACCCAACTCCCGTGCCCTGTCGATCCATAACTGCATCGCATCCTTGATGTTCCCCAATGCGGTCTCCTGATCGTCTCCGTGCGCCATGCACCCGGGCAACCCGGGCGCCTCGGCGACGAACGCCTGATCTTCGTTGCTCCAGTAGAGAATGATCTCGTACTTGTACATCAGTCGTCTGCTCCCAGCTTGTACTTGAGGATCAACCGCCGAACCTGCCTCACCTGGTAGGGCTTGGCATGTCCGCCACGGCTCTGCAGGTTGATGATTTCCACGATGCCTTCCTTGTCGATGAGGTGGTGGCTGCCGCGCACGCGCTCCTCGAATCCAAGATACCGTAGCAGAGCCTGCAGTTCGGCGAAGCGGGTGCTTGCGTCCGACCGTCCGCGGAGTATGGTCCGTACCAGCCGCTCGCGCCGTCTGTCCCCAGCGCGGCCAGCAATGTGGACGTCCTCGGCGGGGCGTTCGTGGCTGTCGTACTCGGCGTTGAGGGACTTGATCATGACCCGGGAAACCAGGCCGCCGCCTCCTCGCTCGCCGACCGAGATTTGAAACCTTTTGCGGATGGAATCCGTAGAGTGTTGCCCTTCGGGTCACCGAAGCGTGAAGGGCGGCACGACTCAAACGAGGCGAAACGACGGAGGAGAAGCGTAATCAGGTTGATCCACCCCCGGTCGAACTGATGCCCGTGTCGATCCACGCGGGCGCTGGCGGGATCAGTCGCCGCTCCGGCTTCGGGATACATGGACGACCCGGCATCGCTGCCTCGATCCCACCGCCGATCACGCTTCGCGAGCCCCGTTTGAACGGGTTCCTCGAAGCACTCGTAGAGGTGCTTCCGCCACCGCATTGGCGGCGGCCTCCGTGGCTTCTCGGACACGTTGGACAACATAGGACACTAAGGACACTCAGGGCCTCTACCACGGGTTGACTTCCCCCGCATCGGTCTCTCACCGTTCCCGCCGTGGAGACGGCGGAGCGGCAGTTCAGTTTGCGGGTGAGCGTGATCGGGCGCACCGCCGTTCCAACGACGCGGGGCGACCGATGATCGCCCACCTGCGGGGCCGCGAGCGCGCGCTCGCGACCTTCGGCTTGACGGGCCGCCGGGCCGAGTGGATCGCGTTGGCGAGCCTGCACGGAGGCGTGTTCACGCGGGCACAGCTTGGCGCCTGGCTCAAGTTCGACCGCTTCAAGACGCTCCGTTTCGTCAAGGCCTTGGCGGAGCGAAGGCTGGCCACCGAGGAGACGGTCCGGGGCCTGAAGGTCTGCCGGGTGTGCGCGCGCGGCATCTACCGGGCGCTCGGCGCCGAGGACATCCGCCGCCGCCGGATCGCCACGACCGAAGTCCTCATGCGCCGCCTGCTCTCGCTCGACTACGTGATCGAGCACACCGATCTCCCCTGGCTCCCGACCGAAGAAGAGAAGGTCGGCGCGTTCGAGGCGCTGGGCATCAGCCGCTCGCTCCTGCCCGTCCGCGTGTACCGCGGCGCCGCCGGTGGCGCGCGCCGCCACTTCCCCCTTGGGCTGCCCGTCGCGCTGGACTCCCGCCGCGCGGTGTTCGTCTACGCGGATCCCGGCTACGACACCGCGACCGCGCTCCGCTCGTGGCGGGATCGGCACCGGCGACTCTGGAAGGCGCTGAGGGAGCGGGGCCGGTCGGTCGAGGCTGTCGGGGTCGCGCGCGCCCGGAGGGAACTAAAGCGGGCGCGAACGATCCTCGGCAACTGGACCAGCGCGCCCCCCGCCTCCGGCTCCTCCTTTCGTCCCGAGACCGTCGCGTCGGTCCGGCGCGAGATCGCGCGCATCGAGCATGCCATCCTGGGCATGGACGACGAGGCGGTCGCGGAAATGGGCGGCTTCCAGGCCTGCCTGCACCGCATCGTTGAGCTGAAGGAACTGCTCCCACCGGAGCCTGCCGGACCGACGATCGACGGCTTTGCGGTGTGGCGTTCG
>JAJECB010000231.1 GCA_022822245.1 Gammaproteobacteria bacterium | reverse complement strand
CACCCGGACGCGGCTCGCCGCCCTCGCCGGGGCGGCCGACGAAGTTACCGTCGCGCCCCAGGGGCTCTCGGTCTGGGCGCGCGCTCAGCGCACCCTCCAGATCCCCGAGGCGCTCGCGACGGTCCGCGACGGGGTCGAGCGCGCCAACCCGCGCCTCACCATGCGGGTGGCACGGACCCTGGTGACCGCGGAGTCGGTATCGGCGGCGGAACGCCAATGGGCGGAGCTGATGCGCCACGAGGTGCGTGCGCGCCTGCGCGATCTCCTCGACCCGGACTCGCTCCTCTGCCTCCCGACCACGCCCTTTCCGGCGCCGCCGGTCGGGCTTCCCCTCTCACGGCACAACGAGGCCGGTCTCAGGATCACCTGCCTCACCGCGATCGCGGGGCTCTCCGGCCTCCCGCAGCTCTCCGTCCCGGGGGGCCGGGTGGACGGCCGCCCGGTCGGTCTCTCGCTCATCGGCGCGCCCGGCTCGGAGCTCCGGCTCGCCGCCGTCGCCAGGGCCCTGGAGGACACGCGATGAATGACCTCGTTCCCAACCTTCCGGAGGTCGTGGAAGAGGTGCGGATCCGATTCGAGCGCTACGAGCGCGCGCTCGCCGAGAAGGACGTGGCGGTGCTGGACGACACCTTCTGGCGAAGTCCCCACACCATCCGCTACGCCCTGCACGAGAACGGCTACGGATTCGACGAGATCCACGCCCACCGGGTGCGCCGCGCGCCGGGTCCCGGCATCAAGGAACGTCGCATCCGCCTCGAGATCCTGACTCTCGGCCGCGACCTCGCGACCGTCAACCTGGAGTTCAAGGTGCGCGGGCGCGACCTCGTCGGCCGCCAGAGCCAGACCTGGGTGCGCTTTCCCGACCTCGGATGGAGGGTGGTGAGCGCCCACGTCTCGACGGTGAACGAGGAGCCGCTCTGGTAGCCATCGTCGCCGCCGGTGCTGGCGCCGGCGGCTCTGGCCTCGGCTCCGGCCCCGGCCGCGTCGCCGGCCCGGAGCCGGCGCCACGGGAGCATCGCGGAGACTTCCCGGCAACCCGATCGGAGGAACCAACAAGATGACCGAGGCATCCAGGGGCACCGGACTCTCGCGCCGGTTGTGGGAGGCGCGCCGCGACGGCCACTCGATCCGGGTGGCCGAAGAGGAGCGTCCGGCCGGCGAGGCGGAGGCCTACGCGGTGCAGCGCGGGATCACGGAAACGTCGGGCCGCGAGGTCGCGGGCTTCAAGATCGGGGCGACCGTCGAGGTCGCGATGACCATGCTGGGGGTCGAGGGACCCTTCTTCGGCCCGCTCTACCGCGAGACCTTCCGCGGCGACGGGGCGACGGTCCGCCTGCCGATGGCCCACTCGCCCGGAATCGAGGCCGAGTTCGTCGTCGGGCTCGCCCGGGACCTGCCGCCCCGCGACGCCCCCTGGTCCCTCGACGAGGTGCGGGCGGCGGTGGCGTGGGTGGCCCCCGGCCTCGAGATCGTCGGCACCCGGATCGAGGGCGGCCTCGCCGGGGCCGGGGTGCTCGCGATCGCGGACGGCGGGGCCAACATCGACTTCGTGCTCGGCCCGACGGACGGGGACTGGCGTGGCGCGGACCTCTCCTCGCATCCGGTGACGCTCGCCGTCAACGGTGCCGAGGCGGCGTCCGGGAACAGCGGGATGCTCGTCTTCGGCGACCCGATCGCGGGGGTGGCGTGGCTCGCGAACCGCCCGGAGCTCGCGCCCCGCGGCCTTCGCGCGGGCGATGCGGTTACCACCGGGACGTGCACCGGGATCCGGCCTCTCTCTCCGGGCGACGAGGTGGTGGCGGACTACGGCTCGCTCGGCTCGGTGAGGGCGCGCTTCGAGGCCTGACCCGGAGCCTTCCCTCCCCCAGGCCCGCATATTTCACCGATTTTCAGCCAATCGGGTAGACGTGAGATATCGTTTGTGGACGGGAGATAACTAATGACACATAGAAAGAACAGGTTATAGGTCTTTCTCCGTCGCCGACGCCAGACCCCGGGACCGGCGCTACATCGTCTGGGACGATGAGCTGACGGGCTTTGGAGTGCGGATCAGTCCTTCGGGTCTTCGCTCGTTCATCGTCCAGTACCGTACCTGCGAGGGGGGACGCCGGGCGGCGAACCGCGAGCAGGTGCTCGGGCACTTTCCCGACCTCACCCCCACTCGGGCCCGTTCGAGGGCCCGGGAGGTGCTGCGCACCGTCGCGCAATGGCGCGGGCACCCCCTGGGGTTACCTCCGGCGCGCTCTTCGCCTTCATCACTTCCTTCGATGAAGTCGTCGCGGTGCTCTTTCTCGCCGGCACGGAGCAGCGCACCGTGCCGCGGCAGATGTGGGCGGGGATCCGCGAGCAGACAAGTCCGACGATCCTCGCGGTCGCGACCCTTCTCATCGCGCTCTCGGTGGTGCTGCTTCTCACTCTCGAGTACCTTGGACGCCGAAACGAAAGGCTCCGGGGGATCCAGACTTGAGGACCGAGGCAAGCCCACCGTCCCACGCTCCGGTCGTTGTCATCGGGGGCGGGGTCATGGGTTGCTCCACGCTCTATCACCTCGCCCTCGCCGGGGTCTCCGACGCCATCCTGCTCGAGCGCAACCGCCTCACCTCCGGCACGACGTGGCACTCCGCGGCCCAGGTGCGGGCGCTTCGCTCGACCCGCAATCTCACCGACCTCATCCGCTACTCGGTCTCGCTCTATGCGAAGCTCGAAGAGGAGACCGGCCAGGCGACGGGCTGGATCAACAAGGGGTCGCTCTCGGTCGCGACCACCGAGGACCGGCTCGTCCACATCAGGCGCCAGGAGGCGCTCGCGCACCTCTTCGGGGTCCGCGCCCGGTCCGTTTCGGTCGGCGAGGCAAGGGAGCGCTGGCCGCTCATGAATGCCGAGGACGTCATCGGCGCGGTGTGGTCGCCCGACGACGGGAGGGTGAGTCCGTCCGATCTCTGCGCTGCCCTCGTCAAGGGTGCCAGGGCCCGGGGGGCGCGGATCTTCGAGGAGACCCCCGTCACCGGCATCGCGACCCGGAGCGGGCGCGTGGCCGCCGTCGAGACGGAGCGGGGGACGATCCGCTGCGATGCCGTCGCGGTGTGTACGGGCCTCTGGAGCCGCCGGGTGGCGGCCATGGCCGGGGTCGAGGTTCCGGTGTGGCCCTGCGAGCACTACTACCTCCTCACCGAGCCCATCGAAGGCATCGTCAGGAACATTCCCTCGCTTTCCGACCACGATGGCCATCTCTACATCCGGGACGAATCCGGGGGCCTCCTCATCGGGTGCTTCGAGCCGGGCGCACGGCCCATCGACCCCGACCGGCTTGGCGAGGACTTCGCCTTCCAGCTCCTCCCCGAGGACTGGGACCATTTCGAGCCGATGATGCGCAACGCCCTGCATCGGCTGCCGGCGCTCGAGACCGCCGGGGCGAAGATGCTGCTGAACGGACCGGAGAGCTTCACGCCCGATGGGTCCTTCCTGCTCGGTGAGGCGGCGGAGACGCGCGGGCTCTTCCTTGGCTGCGGCATGAACTCGGTCGGCGTCGCGACCGGCGGGGGCGCCGGCATGGCGCTCGCCCACTGCATCGTCCACGGTCACATGCCGATGGACCTCCACGAGGCCGATCCGAAGCGCTTTCCGAGGTGCCTGAACTCCGCCGCCGCCCTTGCCGAGCGCGTTCCCGAGGTTCTGGGCAAGCACTACGAGATCACCTACCCGGGGCGCCAATGGTCGACCTCCCGAGGGTTGAGGACCACACCGCTCCATGATCGATGGACCGCCGCGAAGGCGCACTTCGGTCAGGTCTTCGGCTTCGAGCGCCCGCTCTACTTCGCGAAGACCGGGGAGCCCGAGCTCACCTTCGGCAAGTCCGCGTGGTTCGACGAGGTGGGCCTGGAGGTGATGCAGGCGCACGAGCGGGCCGCGGTCTTCGACCAGTCGACCTTCGGCAAGATCCGGGTGACCGGCCCGGATGCGGAGGCCTTTCTCGAGCGCGTGTGCACGAACGACCTGTCCCGCCCGCCCGGCCGAGCCGCCTACACCCTCATGCTGAACGAGCGGGGCGGCATCGAGAGCGATCTCGTCGCACTTCGGCTCGCCGAGGACGACTACCGGCTCTACGTCGGCACCGCGGCGATCAAGCGCGATCTCGCCTGGCTCGAGCGTCACCTCGCCGAAGACGAAGCGGTGCGGCTCGACGACGAGACCGAGGCCCACGCCGTCCTCGCCCTGACGGGGCCGGAGGCCTCGCGGGTTGCCCGGGCCGTGGGCGCCGGAGAGCTGCTCGCGCTCCGGTTCTTCGAGCACGGCGAGGCGCAGGTCGCCGGCGTTCGGGTCCGGGGCGTACGGCTCTCCTTCGTCGGCGAGGCGGGATGGGAGCTGACGTGTCCTTCCGAGCGGGCGGACACGGTCCATGCCGCGCTCCATGACGCGGGCGCCCGGCCGTGCGGCGTGCTCGCCCAGACCTCGATGCGGATCGAGAAGCGATTCCTCGCCTACGGCCATGATATCGACACCGATGTCACTCCGCTCGATGCCGGGCTCGAGTTGGCCGTCCGCTGGAACAAGCGCTTCCTAGGAGCGTGCGCCGTAGAAAGATTGTTCGATATGGGCGAGCGGATGGACGGCCCGGATTCGACTCGAGGATGGGCAAGACCATCGGGACCGAGGAGTTCGCAACGCTGCGCAGGGTACGAGAGAGGGTCCAAGCACTGC
>JAJECB010000212.1 GCA_022822245.1 Gammaproteobacteria bacterium | reverse complement strand
GTGAACCGCCCCAAGTGCGCGGCCTACCGCGCCCCGGGCGCGCCGCTGGCCGCATTCGGCGTCGAGAGCGCGCTCGACGAGCTCGCCGAGAAGCTCGGCATGGACCCCCTCGAGCTTCGCCTCGCGAACGCGGCCCGCGAGCGTCCCCTGGCGGCCTTGGGGACCAAGATCCCACACCTCGGGATCGCGGGGGGGGGCGAGGCGGCGCTCGCCCACGAGCACTACCGGGCCGAGCTCGGCCCCAACCAGGGCCGGGGGGTCGCCTCCGGCTTCTGGTTCAACATCGGCGGGCAAACGAGCGCCGCCGTGCACATCAACGAGGACGGCACCGCGGTGGTCGTGGACCCGAACCCCGACATCGGCGGCTCGCGCGCATCGATGGCGCTAATGGCCGCGGAGGTGCTCGGCATCGACTACCACCGGGTGCGTCCCATCGTGCCCGACACGAGCTCGATCCCCTACAGCGACATGACCGGCGGCAGCCGGGTCACGTTCTCGGTCGGCATGGCGGTCGTCGAGGCGGCGAAGCAGGTCGTGGATGAGCTGCGTGCCCGCGCGGCGAAGATCTGGGACGTGGATCCCGACGGGGTCGTCTGGGAGGACGGCGAAGCGCGGCCCGCGAGCAGCAACGTCGGCGAGTTCGAACCCCTCACCCTCGCCGCCCTCGCGGAAGGCTCCGCCAAGACCGGCGGCCCGATCTCGGGGCAGGCGACGATCAACGCGCGCGGGGTCGGGCCGGGCTTCGGCACGCACGTGTGCGACGTGGAGGTCGATCCGGAAACGGGTGGGGTCACCGTGCTTCGCTACACCGCCGTCCAGGACGTGGGCCGGGCCATCCACCCGAGCTACGTCGAAGGGCAGCTCCAGGGCGGCGCCGCGCAGGGGATCGGCTGGGCGCTCAACGAAGAGTACGTCTACAGCGAGGCGGGCACCCTCGAGAACCCGGGCTTCCTCGACTACCGGGTGCCGGTCGCCTCGGACCTCCCGATGATCGACACCGTCCTCGTCGAGGTGCCGAACCCTCGTCATCCCTACGGGGTGCGGGGGGTCGGCGAGGTGCCCATCGTGCCCCCGCTCGCTGCGGTCGCGAACGCGATCTACCACGCCTGCGGGACCCGCATGAACCACCTTCCCGCGTCGCCCCCCCGGCTTCTCGCGGCCCTCGACGCCGCGAAGCTGCCCGAGGCGGCCGACTAGCGGCCGGGCACGGCGGGCGGATCGGGAGCGCGTCGCGATGGCGAGGGTGGTGCTCCCGAACGAGCTCGCCCGCGAGCTCGCGGGCGGCGAGAAGGAGGTCGAGGTCGAGGCCGAGAACTACCGCCAGCTCCTCAAGGCCCTCGACGCCCGCTTCCCGGGCATGGGCGAACGGCTCCGCGACGGCGTCGCGGTCGCAATCGACGGCGAGATCTTCCAGGAGCCGTTCCTGGAGACCATCGGCGAGGACAGCGAGGTCTTCTTCCTCCCCCAGATCGAGGCGGGATAGCCGGCCGCCCGGCGTGGTGGCCGGGCGCGCGCAGGGTCAGGCGACGGCGCGCTCCGCGTAGAGGGTGTCGATCCGGGCCGCGTCGAGGCCGAGGCTCGCGAGAACCTCCCGGGTATGCTCGCCGAGCCGTGGGGCGTGCCCCGCGATCCCGGACGGCGAGCCCTCGAAGCGGGCGGCGGGCCGGGCCTGCCGGTACGGCCCCATCTCCGGATGATTGCGGATCTCCACGAGCTCGTTCGCGACCACCTGCGGGTGTTCGACCAGCTCGCGCTGGTTGAGGACCGGGGCGCAGGGCACCTGGTGCTCGTCGAGGCGCTCGAGCCACTCCGCGGTGGTGCGCCGGAGCAGGACCTTCTGGGTCTCTTCGAGGCGCTTCACCACGTTGACGGTGCGGTCGTGGGGCGTGGCGAATAGCTCGTTATCGAGCCAGTCCGGCCGCTCGAGGGCGGCGCAGAGCCCCTGCCACTCCGAATCCGAGACCGCGCCCACGGTGATGTAGCCGTCGCTCGTCCGGTAGATGAGGTCCGGGGCGAGCCGCGAGCGGGGCTCGGGCAGCTCGCGGTCCACGACGGTGAGGTTGACGAGCCCCTCGGGCCAGAGGAACGCGACCATCGCGTCCAGCATCGCGAGCCGCACGTGCTGTCCCTCGCCGGTCCGCGCGCGGTGGAGGAGGGCGGCGGTGATCGCCTGGGCGGCGGTCAGCGCGGTCACCTTGTCGGGGATGATGGTGCGGATCATCATCGGCCGGCCGGTCTCGCGGTCCGTCTGGATGTCCGCGAGACCGCTCAGGGCCTGGATGACGGGGTCGTAGACCCGCTTGTGGCGGTAGGGGCCGCGCTCGCCGAACCCGCTGATCGAGACGTAGACGATGTCGGGGCGGCGGGTGCGGACCGCGTCCTCTCCGAGGCCCATGCGCTCGACGGTGCCGGGACGGAAGTTCTGGATGAACACGTCCGCCGACTCGACGAGGCGATCGAGGAGGCCGCGTCCGAGGTCGGTCTTGAGGTCGAACATGACCGACTTCTTGCCCCGGTTCGAGCTCGCGAACGAGCTCGTGACGCCGCCGATGTCGTGTCCCATGCGTCGCACGATGTCCCCCGCGGGGGGCTCGACCTTGATGACCTCCGCCCCCTGGTCGGCAAGCATCATGGTGGCGACGGGCCCCGAGATCATGGCCGTCAGATCCACGATTCGAATTCCGGCAAGCGGACCGGGCATTGCAGCGTTCTCCTGCGATCGGATGTGCGGGACGAAGGTGCCCCGAAGCGCGCCGAAGTATGCCGGACGGCCTTCCGCCGCGGCAAGGCGAATCGGCTCGGGGTGGATTCAGAGGTGGTTTCGGAGCCCGAGGGCGTCCGGGCAGGGCTCGAGGTAGTGCTGCATCTCGGCGTAACGGTCGGGGGCGTGCCGGAAGTGGTGACGGAGGAACCGGATCGGGACCACGAGGGGAACCGCGCCGGTGCGGTACTCGTCGATGAGGGCGGCGAGCGCCTGCCGGTCGCCGGAGTCGATCCTTCGCTTGAGGTAGCCCGCGAGGTGCTGGAGGACGTTGGCGTGGCGGCGGCGGGTGGCCTGGCGCCGCATCCCCTCCATGAACGTCTGGAGGTACTCGCCGGCAAGCTCCGTCGGGTCGCGACGGCCCGCGTCCGCGACGAGGCGCCCCGCGGCGCGGTAGTGGACTTCGCTGTGGGAGAGCAGCAGGAGCTTGTGCCGGGTATGGAACTCGACGAGGCGCGCTGCCGTGAACCCCTCCGCCATCGTGCGGCGCCACCGGTCGAGGGCGAAGACCCGCTCGACGAAGCTCTCGCGGAGGGTCGGGTCGTTGAGGCGCCCCTCTTCCTCGCAGGGGAGGAGGGGATACGCCTCCATTACCGTGCGCGCGAAGATCCCGCGGCCCATGCGGGGTGCCCTCCCCGGCGCATGGTAGACCTTCACCCTATCGACGCCGCAGCTCGGCGAGGCGCGCTTGAAGACATAGCCCCGAACTCTCTCGAGCTCCGGGACGATCCGGCGCGATGTCGCCTCGAGCGCCCCCGCAACGTCGATCGAGGCGTCGTCCACCCGCACCGCGCGTGGCGCGGCGGGGTCGCCGACGAGGCGGATCGGGGGGCGCGGCACGCCGAGCCCGGCGAGCGCCTCGGGGCAGAACGGGACGTACTCGAACCACCGTCCGAGCACTCCCGTCACGTAGCGGTCAAGCTTGTGCCCCCCGTCGTAGCGGACCTCCTCGCCGAGGAGGCAACTGCTGACGCCGACCGGGATCCGCGCCGGCGCCTCCCCGCCGGCCGCCGCGTCGGACCCGGCCGTCACCAGGTCTCCACCCGGAACGTCCTCATCCGTCGTGCGGCGGCGACGAGGTCGAAGGACCGAGCCCGCGCTGCATGAGGACGAGGTCGAGCCAGCGCCCGTGCTTCCAACCGGCGCCCTCGATCCGCCCCGCGTCTTCAAAGCCGCAGCGGCGGTGGAAGCTGATCGAGCGTTCGTCCGCGCCGCCGATGACCGCGACGAGCCGGCGGCGCCCGGCCGCCTCGCACCCCGCGATCACCGCCTCGAGAAGCCGGCGGCCGATCCCCTCCCGGACGGTGTCCGGATGGACGTAGACCGAGTCCTCGACCGTGTAACGGTACGCGGGACGCAGCCGGAAGGGCGAAGCGTAGGCGAAGCCGAGGAGGCGCGAGTCCCGTTCCGCCACGACGTAGGGAAGCCCGTGCGCGCGCACCGCGGCCGCGCGTCGTCGGAGCTCCGCCGCGTCCGGGGGCTCGTACTCGAACGACGCGACGCCGTGCCGGACGTGGTAGCCGTAGATGTCGGCCACCGCATCCATGTCGGAGTCGCGGACCTTGCGCACCGCGATCGACTCCGTACCCACGCCTGCTTCTCCCTCCCAACTACCGGAAATCGGCGCGAATTATCCCCGAAAGCCCTCCTCCATGCGCGGGGTACACGGCCACGCGCGCGAGGGCGGTGGGGAGGGTCCGGTATGATCCGCTGCTTGCGGCCGCCCGGGGGGCGGCGGAGGCGAAGCGAACGGGCGGCGCGGGCCGCGCCCCGGATTGGGAGAGAGGTGCATGGATCTCGGACTCGGCGGAAAGGTGGCGATGGTGACGGGCGGCGGCTCGGGGATCGGCGAGGCGATCGTGCATCGCTTCGCGCAAGAGGGCGCGACGGTGGTGAGCGCGGACTTGAACGGCGACAACGCGAGAGCGGTCGCCGCCGCGGTCGGCCCGCCGGCCGAGGGGGTGACCCTCGACATCTCGTCCTGGGAGCAGGCGAAGGCCACCGTGGACGGAATCGTCGAGCGCCACGGGCGCCTCGACGTGCTCGTCAACTGCGCGGGGGCGTGGCGCATCGGGCCGTTCATGGACGCGCCCCCCGAGGACTGGGCGTTCGAGGTCAACACGAACCTCCTCGGCACCATCAACTGCACTCGCGCCGCCCTTGACCCGATGGTCGCGCAGGGCGGCGGCAAGATCGTCAACATCTCCTCGGACGCGGGCCGGGTGGGCGAGTTCCGGCAGGCGGTCTACTCCGGGGCGAAGGCGGGGATCATCGGGTTCTCCAAGGCGGTCGCGCGCGAGGTGGGCCGGAGCGGCATCCACATCAACGTGGTCTGCCCCGGCTACACCAAGACCCAGGGTACGGCCGGGCAGCTCGACCCGGAGCTCGAGGCCCGCATCGCCAAGGGCTATCCCCTCCGCAAGCTCGGGCTCCCCGACGACGTGGCGAAGATGGCGGTCTTTCTCGCCTCGGACGGGGCAAGCCACATCACCGGCCAGACCATCAGCGTGAGCGGCGGCTACTCCATGGTCTGATCCCCGGGGCTCCGCCCGGGGTGGGTCTCCTATCGGAGGGTCGACGAGGTCCAGCGCGCGCGGGTTCCGGTTCGAGCGGAGGCCCGGCGCCGGGGCGCGGCCGGCAGGGCGTCGCGGTCCGGCTCGCCGTCCCGGTACACGACCTCGCGGGCCGCGCTCGACGACACCCGCTCGCCCGCCGTCACGATGCCGGTGAGGTTGAGGGGGTCCGCGGCCGACAGGGTGAGGACCCGTCCGCCGGGCGTGGCGCGACGGATGCGCCGCAGCTCCCCGACCGCTTCCGGAAGCGCGAACTGTTCGCCGCTGAAACGGTTGACGAAGCGCCCGCCCCGCACCTCGCCTCGGTCCTCGCGGCGCCTCAGCACGCGCACGAGCTCCCGCCACGGCGGAAGCCCCGCTTCGCGTTCCAGCACCTTGCGGAACACGACCCCGTAGCGCCGGAGGAGGACGTCGGCGATCCGGTCGAGCGGCTCGGCGGGGGCGGCATGATCGGGGGGAAGGCGCGAGTCGACAAGGCACCAGCGTCCCGCGTCGCCGAAGGGGTCCATCCGGCGCCGCAACCCGCCGGCCCGGCGGTTGCGTCGAACGAGGGCGCGAAGCCCCGCGTAGCCGTCCGCGGTCACGTGCCCGCCCGCCACGAGCTCCGCGAGCGCGTCCTCGACCTGGGTGGCGAGAAGCCCCGACTGCACCCGAAGGTCGTCGAAGAACTGCGCGCCGCCCGCGCGCAGGATCTCGCGCACCCGGCGCGCCCGCGACGACATCGCGGCCAGCCCCTCCGGATCCTCCTCCGTTCCCGCCGGCCGCCAGGCCGCGAGGTGGCGGCGGTCGATGAACGCGACCCGGGTCGCGGTGGTGGTGCCGGCACGCGGGGCGGGGGGTCCGGTGCGCCGGAGCCACACCACCCGGCCGGTGAGGCACACCGTATCGAGCCAGCTCGGGTCGTAGCCGCGGAGGCGGGCCGTGAAGATCGAGTCCTCCCACGCGGCGGCCGGGGCCTCGAAGCCTTCGAGCTGCTCGATGACCGCGAGGAGTCCGGCCGGCCCTTCCCGCCGTTCCTCGAGGCCGTGCCAGGCGAAGAGGAAACGCATGTAGTCGGCGGGCTCGACCGGGTCGATCTCGCGGCGCAGCCGCGCGAGCGTATAGCGGTGGATACGGGCGAGAAGGCGCCGCTCGCACCACTCGGGCTCCGCCTTCGGCTCCGGGCCGGACGCGGGTCCCGGCGGAGCGCCGACCCCCTCCGGGCGCGGCGGTGCGCCGGGGCCGGATGCCACGTCGGTGGTGAAGTGTCCGCGGAGCACGAACCCTTCGTTTTCAAGTGCCGCGAGGGCGGCCCGCACCGGGCCGCCGCCGATCCCGATGGACGCCGCGAGGGCGCTCGCGGTGACCGGCCCGAGCCCGCCGAGGCGTCCGCGTACGAGCTCGTGCACCGCATCCTCGCCCGAGGCGGGGGGTGCCGTTCCGGGGGCGGGATCGAGGTCGAGGAGATCATTCGGCCGGGCCGCCCGCACGTCGAGGACGCGCTCCGCCGCGACCCAGAGCGGGGTCGCCTCCGGCCCGCCCCCGGCGAGTCTTCCCGCCCGCCGTTCGCGGAGGAGGGTCGCGAGCGGCTCGGTCCGCACGAGCGTCGATTCGAGCGCGCCTCCCGCGGCTTCCGGGTCCGGCCCCGTTCCGGGAAGCGCCTCCGAAACGTGCGCGGCGCCGGTGACGCCCGGAACGCCCGGAACCCCGAGCGCGGCCCGCATCTCCCGCTCGGTGAGAAAGCCCAGCATGACGAGGGCGTCGTGCAGCGCGTCGGCGCCATCGGTGTCCGGCCACGCCTCCGCCCGGACCCGGTCGATGGCCTCGGGGTCGAGCCGCCCGAGGTCGGCCGCGCTCGCCGGGTCGAGCCAGCGCCGCGCCGACACGGCTCGGGTGCGGCGCTCCTCGAGCGGGGCGTCGTCGAGGAACGCGTACGGCTTCGCGTTCAGGATCTCGTGCGCGAAGGGGGAGGGCTCCGGGAGGTCGCGGGCGTGCACCGTGACCTCGCCCCCCTCGATGCGCGCGAGGAGGGCCACGAGGCCGTCCACGTCCATCGCCTCGTGGAGCGCGTCGTGGATGGTCTGTTGCACGAGGGGATGCTCCGGGATCTCCCGCTCCCCCCCTCCGAGGTTCTCCGCGCACGCGATCTGGTCGGGGAACACCACCGCGACGAGATCCTCGGCCTGCATCCGCTGGATCGGGGCCGGGACCTTGCGCCCGCCCGATCGGCGCGGGACCGCGAGCGAGACGTTCGCGTTCCAGCGCCAGCGCACGTTGAACAGGGGCGCGTCGAGCAGGGCCTGGACCAGCACGTCCCGGGCGCTCGCGCTCGCGAGGTACCCCGGCACCTCGTCGAGCGCGAAGCTGTGGGTCTCCCCGAGGGAGAGGACGATGTTGTCCTCGGTGGCCGCCGCCTGGAGCTCGAAGTTGAAGCGCCGGCAGAAGCGCTTGCGAAGGGCGAGTCCGAACGCCCGGTTGACCCGCCCCCCGACCGGGGAGTGGATGACGAGCTGCATGCCGCCCGACTCGTCGAAGAAGCGTTCGATGACGAGGTGCGCGGCCGACGGCATGACCCCGAGCGCGGCCTGCCCGGCCGCGAGGTAGTCCACGAGCTGACGCGCCGCCTCCTCCGGAAGGCCGGCTTCCCCCGTCGCCCAGCGGGCGGCTCGCTCGATCCCGTCCGCGAGCCCGTCCCCGCCCGCGACGAGGCGCCCGACGGTCTCCCGCAACCTCGACACCGCTTGAGAGAGAGCGTCGGTCCGGGCCGGCGCCTCGCCGATCCAGAACGGAATGGTGGGGGGTTGCCCCCCCGCATCCTCGACCCGGATCCGGTCCGACTCGACCCGGAGGATGCGCCAGGAGTGAAGACCGAGCTGGAAGATGTCCCCGGGCAGGGTCTCGATCGCGAAGTCCTCGTTGAGGGTGCCGATGACCGTTCCGGAGGGCTCGAGGACCACCGCGTAGTCGGCGTTCTCCGGGATCGTCCCCGCGTTGGTGAGGGCGGCCATCCGCGCCCCCCGCCGGGCCCGGAGCCGGCCGTTCACCCGGTCCCAGTGGACGAACGCCCCGCGGCGCCCCCGCCGCGTGGTGAATCCGGAGGCGAGCATGTCGACCACCGACTCGAACACCTCGTCCTCGAGGGTCCGGTAGGGCCAGGCGCGCCGGATAAGGGCGAGCAGCTCGCCGGTCTCCCATTCGCGTCCCGAGACCTCGGCCACGATCTGCTGCGCGAGGACGTCGAGGGGACGCTCGGACAGGGAGAGGGTGTCGAGCTCGCCCCGGCGGACCGCGTCGAAGAGGGCCGCGCACTCCACGAGGTCGTCGCGGCTCAGGGGGAAGAGGCGTCCCTTCGGGGTCGCCTCGATCCCGTGCCCGGAGCGGCCGACCCGCTGCAGGAAGGTCGCGATGTTGCGGGTCGTGCCGAGCTGGCAGACGAGGTCGACGTCGCCGATGTCGATGCCGAGCTCGAGCGACGCGGTGGCGACGAGGAGGGTGAGGGTGCCGCCCTTGAGGCGCTGCTCGGCCTCGAACCGCCGCTCGCGCGAGAGGCTCCCGTGGTGGGAGGCGACCTCCTTCTCGCCGAGCCGTTCGGCGAGGGCGCGGGCGGCGCGTTCGGCGAGCCGGCGCGTGTTCGCGAAGACGAGGGTCGTGCGGTGCTCGCGGGCGAGGGCGGCGATGCGGTCGTAGACCTCGTCCCACACCTCGGTCGCCATCACCGGCTCGAGCGGCGAGGACGGCAGCTCGATGGCGAGGTCGCGGCGGCGGTGGAAGCCCTCGTCGATGACCGCGCAGGGGGCTTCGCTCCGGTTCCCGACAAGGAAGCGCGCGACGAGGTCCATCGGGCGCTGGGTGGCGGAAAGGCCGATGCGCCGGAGCGGTCGCGGCCCGTCCTCGGCCGGAGATCCGTCCGCTTCGACAGCCGAGCCGCCCTCCGCCTCGCCGGCCGCGGCGGGGTCCGCGTCCGCGTCCGGATCCCCGCCGCCGTCCGCCGCCCGCGCCGCGGCGCGCAGCGCCTCCAGCCGCTCCAGGGTGAGGGCGAGGTGCGCCCCCCGCTTGTTGCCGGCAACGGCATGGATCTCGTCGACGATGACCGTCCGCGTCCGGGCGAGGGCATTCCGCCCCGACTCGCTCGTCAGCAGGATGTGGAGCGACTCGGGGGTGGTGACGAGGATGTGGGGCGGCTGCCGGGCCATCGCCTGGCGGGCGGCGGCCGGGGTGTCTCCCGTGCGCACCATCGCCCGAATCGCGACCGGGGGCTCGCCCAGGCGCTCCGCCCACTCCGCGATCCCGCGAAGGGGCGCCTCGAGGTTGCGCTCGATGTCGTAGGAGAGGGCCTTGAGGGGCGACACGTAGACGACCCGGACCGCGTCGTCGAGGAGTCCGTGCCGTGCCTCGTCGGCAAGCTCGTCGATGACCGCGAGGAACGCGGCGAGGGTCTTGCCGGAGCCGGTGGGGGCGGCGATGAGGGTGTGTCCGCCGGCCCGCACCTCGGGCCACGCCTTCGCCTGGCAGGCGGTGGGGGCGGCGAACTCGGCCTCGAACCAGGCGCGGACGGCGGGGTGGCGGAGCGCACGAAGCGGCATCGCCGCACCGTACACCACGGCCCGCTCCCGGTCCAATCGGACGTACTGGGCCGGCGACCGATGTGGGAGAATGGGAGCCACGCGGGCGGAGCCGGTCGAAGCTCCTGGAGGACAAGCTGATGAAGATCGTGGATGGACTGACCGAGGCGGTGGGCAACACGCCCCTCATCCGGCTCCGACGGGCGTCGGACCTCACCGGCTGCACCATCCTCGGCAAGGCGGAGTTCCTGAACCCGGGCGGCTCCGTCAAGGACCGCGCCGCCCTCTACATCATCCGCGACGCCGAGGATCGGGGCGCGCTCGAGCCGGGCGGCCTTATCGTCGAAGGCACCGCCGGCAACACCGGCATCGGCCTCGCCCTCGTCGGCAACGCGCGCGGCTACCGCACCCTCATCGTCATCCCGGAGACCCAGAGCCAGGAGAAGAAGGACATGCTGCGCCTGTGCGGCGCTACCCTCGAGGAGGTGCCCGCCGCCCCCTACCGGGACCCCCGGAACTACGTGCGCACGTCGGAGCGCCGCGCGAAGGAGCTCGCCGCGACGGAGCCGAACGGGGTCCTGTGGGCGAACCAGTGGGACAACACCGCGAACCGGGATGCTCACGTGCTCGGCACCGGCCCCGAGATCTGGGAGCAGACGGACGGAAAGGTGGACGGGTTCGTGTGCGCGATCGGGACCGGCGGGTCGCTCGCCGGAATCAGCATGGCCCTCAAGGAGCGCCGGCCGGGCATCGTGACCGCCGCCGCCGACCCCATGGGGGCGGGCATGTACAGCTACTTCAAGACCGGGGAGATCCACGCCGAGGGGAGCTCCATCACCGAAGGCATCGGCCAGAGCCGGATCACCGCGAACATCGACGGCGCGCCCATCGACGAGGCGTACCGGATCCCGGACGAGGAGGCGGTGCCGGTGGTCTTCGAGCTGCTCAAGGAGGAGGGCCTGTGCCTCGGCGGCTCGTCCGGGATCAACGTCGCGGGGGCCATCCGCCTCGCCCGCGACCTCGGACCCGGGCACACCATCGTGACCCTCCTCTGCGACGGCGGCACCCGCTACCAGTCGAAGCTCTTCAATCCGGAGTTCCTCAAGGAAAAGGGCCTCCCGGTCCCGGACTGGCTCTGACCCCGCATTCTTTCACCGCCTGCACAGTTTGCAGCCGGCGTGACGGCTCCAGGGGCGCCGGCCTCGGGCGTCCATCGACTGAAACGCACTCTCGATTGCGCTCATATCCAGTTGCGAGGCCACCTCCGGAATGGACCGCGCCAGATGGCACCGCAGGAGCCAGTCGCGCACCGACGGGGCGGGCACTGTCCCCGTCCCTCGCCAACGCGGCCAACCCATCCCCTGGTCTGCCGAGTCAGGGACGCCAATAGTCGCGCCTGCCGTGGCGGACGTGCAGGACCTGGACGGTTGAGCCATCGATTGTGAAGAAGATGCGCCACGGTATTCCCCGTCCGTACAAGAGCTGGCGAATCTCACGGTCGAAGGCGTCGCTCTCGGGCGCGAGGGCATGAGATTCCGGCAGGGTTTCCAATCCAAGAATCTTTTCCCGAAGGCCGTCGCGCCATGTGCGCGCATAATCCGGATTCTCCGCCGCAATCCATTCATACGCTTCCCGGATGTCGTCCTGGGCGGAAGGCGTGACGATGACGCGGTATCGCCTCACGTCCTGGCCGCGCCGAGCTTCTCGAAGAAGACGGCCGCCTCCATGCCCTTCCCGTCACGGGCCTCATCGAGACCCTTGCCGATGGCGGAAACGGTTCGGGCGTGCTCGATCCGGTCCTGGAAGTCCTGCCACGCCCCGGCGTCCATGACGACCAGCGCGGGCTTGCCATTCACGGTCAGGACGGAAGGCCGTCCGGTCTCCCTGAGTCGGGAAATGAACCGTGTGGTGTTGCGCTTGAACTCGGTAAGCGGACGGATGTCCTGGGTGATGTCCATCGCTGGCTCCGGCTATCGCATCTTCTGAAGTGCGAATATAGCATCGCATTTGCTGCTTACCGCGAACCGGACTCAGCGTGGGGACCTCTCGCCCGACCGCTTGCGCCGGGACCAAGGGCCATTCGGGACGTTGCTGGAGACCTTCGTTCACAGCGAGCTCCGCAAGCTCAAGAGCCGGGCCGCTGACCGGTAGGCGTTCCCGCACTTCCGCGACAAGGAACACAACGAGGTCGATATCGTCATCGAGGACGGGTGCGGACGGGTTGGCAGCGAGCAAGCTCGGTGCGTCCGCGAGTGTTGAAGAGGTTCCGCGCCGGCAGTGGCCTCAAGAACCGGCAGCTTCTCGGAGCCGGATGACGAACGCGTCGTGATCCGGGCTGTCGATGCCGGCGCGCACCGTTTCAAGCGCCCCGGCAACGTCGCCATCGAGCAGGGCGCGGACGCCGATTCGCAAACCCGGGAAGGCCTTGCTGTGGACCACGCCGGCTTCGTCGGGGAGCAGCGGGCGGTATTCGTCATCGACGAGCTCGAATCCGTCGATGCGCTCGTCCAGGGTGCGCCAGACCAGGTATTCGCGCACCCCGTTGCGCCGATAGACATTGAGCTTGTCGTGCAGATCATGGGAAGCGCTGCTGGCCGCGATCTCCACTATCAGCTCGGGCGCCCCTTCAACGTAGTCGTCGTCACTGATGCGCGACTGGCCACCGGATTTCGCTCTGATGAGGAGGGAAGCGTCCGGCTGGAACTCGTTGTCGAGGTCCAGTCGCACCGTGGCGTTGTCCAGCGGCAGGATGCCGGGCGTGAACGCGGCGTACGTGCCAAGGAGAGCATGGACGGCGGATTGCGGACCTCCATGACTGGTGGCGCGGGCGGGTGATGCCACGTAGACGACTCCCTCGATCAGCTCCGCTTTCTTGATGTCCGGCCGGGTGGCGTAGCGGCGTTCGAACTCGCAACGCGTGAGGCGGTCGCCGCTCTCCAGGCACGGCGCGGGCAGGGGCCCCTGTCTCGGACGCTCGGATGGCAGCGGAAGTGTGGTCGCTTCGGTCACGTTTCCAAGGTCTGAAGTCCGTCGGGTCAATCGTGCCACAACCGGCTCACGATGTGTTGAGCATACGGCGCTGGCCGCGTGACTCACACAAGACAGTCTCCGGAAAACCCGGCGCGGTTCAGGTCGGGTGTTGACTTTCGATTGCTCGGGAATACTCTTTCAAACGGTCAGGATTCCAGGAGCACGGCTTGTACCCTCGCTTCGTTGAAGGCCGCGTCCGCGAGGCGATGGTGGACACCACGATCGTGCTGGCTTGCGGTCCCCGGCAACCCGGAAAGACCGATGCGTGAACCCGACCTTCCGTTCACCCGCGAGGAGTACGCGGCTCGGCTCGCGAAGACCCGGGCCGCGATGGACGCGGCGGGCGTCGAGCTCCTCTTCGCGGCCGATCCGTCGAACATGGCGTGGCTCACCGGCTACGACGGCTGGTCGTTCTACGTTCCCCAGGGCGTGCTCGTCCCGCCCGCCGGGGAGCCGGTCTGGTGGGGGCGCGGCCAGGACGAGGCCGGGGCGCTCCGGACGGTGTACATGGCCCGCGACAACGTCCTCGCCTACCCCGACCACTACGTCCAGACGACCGAGCGGCACCCGATGGAGCACCTCGCCTCCCTCATCTCGGAGCGCGGATTCGGACGGATGCGGATCGGGGTCGAGATGGACAACTACTACTACTCGGCGGCCGCCCACGCGGTGCTCGGGCGCTGCCTCCCGGATGCCGAATTCGTCGACGCGACCGGGCTCGTCAACTGGGAGCGGGCGGTCAAGTCCCCGCGCGAGCTCGACTACATGCGAACGGCGGGCCGGATCGTGACCCGGATGCACGAGCGGATCGAGGCGATCGCCGAGCCCGGCCGGCGCAAGAACGACATCGCGGCCGAGATCCTCCGGGTCGGGATCGAGGGGCTGCCCGACGCGGGAGGCGACTATCCGGCCATCATGCCCTTGCTTCCCTCCGGCCCGGACGCCTCCGCCGCCCACCTCACCTGGACCGACGAGCCGCTCCGCGCCGAGGAGGGCACCTTCTTCGAGATCGCAGGCTGCTACCGCCGCTATCACTGCCCCTTGTGCCGGACGGTGTTCCTCGGGGAGCCGCCGGCCCGGGTCCGGCGGGCGGAAGCCACCCTCCTCGAAGCGATGGAGGAGGGGCTCGGCCACGCCCGCGCCGGCAACACCTGCGACGACATCGCCACCGCGTTCTTCGGCACCCTCGAGAAGCACGGCATCCACAAGGACAGCCGCGCCGGCTACCCGATCGGGCTCTCCTATCCGCCCGACTGGGGGGAACGCACGTTCAGCATCCGGCGCGGCGACCGGACCCGGCTCCGCTCCGGGATGACCATCCACTTCATGACCGCCCTCTGGTTCGACGACTGGGGGCTCGAGGTCACCGAGAGCATCGTCATCGGGGACGGCGCCCCCGAGCTCCTCGCGAACGTCCCCCGCCGCCTCACCGTCAAGCCCTGACCGCCGCCGGATCCGCGCGCGGCTATGCGGCCATCGCGAACTCGCCGCGGACGGCCTGCTGCCAGACATGGGTGTAGACCTCGGCCGCCACCGCCTCCTTCTCTTCGGGCGTGAACGGCGGCGTCGGCAGGCTGGCGTAGACCTTGTCGAGGATGAATACCTTGACGTCCGCCTTGGTCTGTTCCTTCTCCCAGAAGCGGTCGAGCTCCTTCAAGCGCGCCGTGATCGAAGCGAGCAGGTCGCGGCTCGCCTGCTTGACGCGCTCCCGCGCGGCCTTGCCGAGATCCTCCTTCTTCAGGAGATCGAACAGGGCAAGCTCGTCCTCGGTGAGACCCTCCTCGACCGCGCGCCTCTGTTCCGCGTCCAGGTCTTCCATCAGCTCCATCAGCCGCCGGAAGGTCTCCTCGACGGTGACGCGGTCCTTCTCGCGGTTGTAGTCGGCGACGATCTCCTCGTACTTCTGCTGGTAGTCCATCCTCGACGGATTGAGTGCCAGCATCTGCGCCAGCTTCTCCTCGACGATCTCCCGGAGGTCCTGTAGCGCGGTCGCCTTGTGGCGCACCTTCTTCGCGAATTCGTCGCGCAGCTTTTCCATGTCGATCCGGCTGAGGTCGAAGGTGAGCCCCTCGGCCTGGTCGTCGCCCGGCGCCTGCGTGCGGATCGCCTCGTTCACGATCCGGTGCAGCTCCTTCAGGAGCTCCGTCACGTCCGCGGTATCGCGCCGCTCGATCAGCTTCTTGTAGATCGCCTCGAGGTTGTCGTGTCGCTCGGCCCAGGCAAGTGCCGACGGCTCCATCAGCAACGCCTTGAAGCGGATAAACACCTGCCGGGCCAGCACCTCGAAGCGTCGCTTGGTCTCGTCGCTGGTATAGACGGCCTCCACCGCGTCTCTCAGCCCCTTGATGCGCGTGAATCCGGTCGTGCCGATCAGCGCGGCGGGATCGAAGCCGAGGCCGCGAAGGTGCGCCTCCGTCGCCTCGATGGCCTCGATGAGCGCCTGCACGCGTTCCTCGATGGGCGCGACGATCTCCTCGCCGCCCGCATCGTCGTCGCCCAGGGCGTATTGCGCGAGCGCTTCCCGCAGGCTCTTCAGCATGCCGTTGTAGTCCACGATCAAGCCGAAGTCCTTGCCCGGCCAGACCCGATTCGCCCGTGCGATCGCCTGCATCAGCGAGTGCGCCTTCATCGGCTTGTCGATGTAGAGGGTCGACAGGCATTCCACGTCGAAGCCGGTCAGCCACATCGCGCAGACGATTGCGACCCGGAAGGGATGCTCGGGGCTCTTGAACGCGGTCTCGACGTCGACGCGCTCGCCATCCGCGGTCTCGAAGCCCTGCTTCATCCGGGCGCGATGCGGGATGATGTCGAAGCCCCATTTCGCGAAGTCCCTGACTTCGTTCTGGGCCTCGCTGATGATGATCCCGACGATCGTCTCGTCCAGCCACGCGGCCTGGGCGGCCAGCGCCTCCGCTTCCTCCGCTAGCGCGGCGCGGATGGATTCATCGCCCTCCGCTTCTGCTTCGGCGCGCCTGGCGTCCGCCGCCTCGCGGACGGCTTCCGCCCTGGCCTCCCATCGCGGGATGATCCGCTGAAGCATCCGGGCACAGGTGATCTTGTCGATGCACACCAGCATCGACTTGCCCGACTGCCACCGGGTCGCGCAATGCTCGACGAAATCGGCGGCGATCTTGTCCAGGCGCTCGTCGGCGGTGACGACCTCGTAGTCCTGGCCCAGCAGCTTGTCGAGGAGCGCCGACTGATCGGGGTCGAGCTCGGCCTCCTCGATCTTCTCCGCGATGCGGTCGTTCAGATCGACCCGCGCCACGCCCAGCTTCTCGCCCCGGTTCTCGTAGACGAGCTTGACGGTCGCGCCGTCCTCTTCGGAGCGCTTGAAGTCGTAGCAGGAGACGTAGTCCCCGAAGATGCGTTTCGTGAGCTCGTCCTGCTTGAAGAGCGGCGTGCCGGTGAATCCGATGAACGCCGCATTCGGCAGCGCGAGGCGCATGTTGCGCGCGAGCCGCCCTGCCTGGGTGCGATGCGCCTCATCGGAGATCACGATGATGTCGTCGCGCTCGCTGTAGGGCTGCTTCGGGTCGACATCCTTGTTGAACTTGTGGATGAGGCTGAAGACGTAGCGGTGGTTCTCCTTCAGCCGTTTCTCCAGATCGTCGCCCGACGCGGCCCGGGGTGTGTTGTCGTCCGCGATGCCACAGCCGACGAAGGTCCGGTAAATCTGGCTGTCGAGATCGTTCCGGTCGGTCATCAGCAGGAACGTGAAGTTGCCTTCCAGCCTCCGCCGTACCTTCTCCGAGAAGAAGACCATGGAGTAGGACTTGCCGCTCCCCTGGGTGTGCCAGAACACCCCGAGCCGGCCGAGGTCGGGATGCGCCCGTTCGACGATGGCGATCGGCCGACTGGCAACGTAGGGAGGCGGCGGCGG
>JAJECB010000070.1 GCA_022822245.1 Gammaproteobacteria bacterium | reverse complement strand
TTGAACCGGCCCGGGAGGCGCCGCGCACCGCGGACGCCTCCGCGCGGACCCGTCAGCTCCATTCTCCGCGCTTCGGTGGCCCGGTTCGGGCCGGCCATCCCGAGCTCCATCCGTGCCGCCGGCCAGTCGGTCGGTCGGGTCGGCCCGTGCGCGGCACGCGCCGTCCCATGGCGTACCTGACAGACAGAGGACGAAGACCATGCAAGATAAATCACCGGACTCCGTAGCAGCGACGGGCATCTGGAAGGGGTTGCATCCCGGCATGGGAATCGCCTCGAAGGCCATGGTCGTCGTGTTCGTGGTCTTCACCGCCCTCAACGTCGAGTTCGCCAACTCCATCTATTCGGCGGTGCGCGGCTGGATCGAGTCGGCCCTGAACTGGTACTACGTGAGCGCCCTGGTCGTCATGCTCGCGGTCTGTGTGTACCTGATGTGCAGCCGGCACGGGTCGATCCGGCTCGGCGCCGACGACAGCCGGCCCGAGTTCAGCAACTTCTCGTGGTTCGCCATGCTGTTCTCGGCCGGGGTCGGGATCGGGTTGCTGTTCTTCGGTATCGCCGAGCCGATGTTCTACTTCGACAATACCCAACCCTGGGGCTATCCCAACAACCCGTTTGCCGATCGCGCCCTCGTCCACGAGATGAACGAGGAGCGAGCGGTCCACGCCATGCGGGTCACGTACTTCCACTGGGGGTTCCATGCCTGGGCGGTCTACGTGATGGTGGGCCTGTGCCTCGCGTACTTCGGGTTCCGGAAGAGGCTGCCGCTCACCCTGCGGTCGTCGCTCTACCCGGTGATCGGCGACCGGATCTACGGCCCGGTCGGTCATGCCGTCGACCTGCTGGCCGTCTTCGGAACGGTGTTCGGCGTCGCCACCTCGCTCGGCCTCGGGGTCAGCCAGATGGCGACCGGCCTCAACTACCTGTTCGGGGTCGATCCGGGGATCACCACCCAGATCGTCCTGATCGTGGTCATCTCGATCGTGGCCACGCTCTCCGCCGTCTCCGGGGTCGGAAACGGGATCCGGATCATCTCGGAGTGGAACATCTGGCTCAGCGTCGTGCTGATCGCCTACTTCCTGTTCGGAGGGCCGTTCCAGTGGCTGATGGGGTTCTTCGTCACCACGATCGGCGATTACCTCTGGAACGCGATCCCGATGGGCTTCCAGACGTTCAACGGGCCGGGCGAGTCCGACTGGCAGGGCGGATGGACCATCTTCTACTGGGGCTGGTGGATCTCCTGGGCGCCCTTCGTCGGCATGTTCATCGCGAGGATCAGCCGCGGCCGCACCATCCGCGAGTTCATGCTGGGGGTGATGTTCGTGCCGACCACGATCGCCTTCTTCTGGCTCTGCATCTTCGGCGGCAACGCCATGTACCTGGAGCTGAACGCGGAGGGCGGAGCGGGAACGGCGGGCATCGCGCAGCTCGTCCGGGACTGGAACCTGCCGGCCGCGCTCTACGGCACCATCGAGCGGATGACGGACGTGAACTGGCTCAACTGGATCATGGCGGCGCTCGCGACGTTCCTGCTCGCCACCTGGTTCATCACCTCCTCCGACTCCGGGACCCTTGTCATCACCACCATGCTCAGCATGGGCGACGACAATCCGCCGCAGCAGTTCCGCATCGTGTGGGGGCTCGGCGAGGGCTTCGTGGCCGCGGTGCTGTTGCTGGCGGGCGGGCTGACAGCGCTTCAGACCGCCTCCATCGCGGCCGCGCTGCCGGTGAGCGTCATCATGCTCCTGATGACCTGGGGGATCGTCAAGTCCCTGAACGAGGATTCGAGCATGGTGCCCGACACCGGCGAGACGCGGGCACCGGACGGGACCAGCCTGAGCGGCGAGCTGCGGGCTTGAGTCCAGCGGATTCTCCCCGGGCCGGGGTCTCGCTACCGGCTTGGGGAGAATCCGCGTCTCCTGGTCCGAAACGAGCCTGGTAAATCGGCCGAAATTCCCGCTCGGTTCGAGCCCTGCGCCTACGAATCGGAGGTGCTCACCGGCTGACCCCGCGCCTCTCGGGCGTTAGACTTCCACGGCCGAATCGGCAGAGCCGCCGAGCGGCTCGGAGACGGTCGCCGACATGCGGCGACCGTTGTATCGAGGAGTGGCCGCCGGGGGCGGCCGGGCCAGGAGGAGTCGCCGAGTCCATGGGATCGCTCCAGGACCAGTTGCTTGAGGCGGGCCTCGCCACTCCCGAGCAGCTTCGCAAGGCGCGGGCGGAGCAGCGTCGGGAGCGGCGACGCGACCCGCGGGGGAGGCGCGACGCGCAGGACGGGTCGCGGACGCCGCCGGGCCGTCGCCCGCCCGGGCGGGGACGCACGGCGCCGGAGCCCTCCGCGCGTGCGGACCGGGGGGGTGGCGAGGGGAAGCGGTCGGGCGGCTCCCCGCCGGGCGCGGACACTTCCGTCCAGGCCCTCAACCTCCGGATCCGCGAGCTCCTCGACCGGCATGCGGTCAATGACCGGAAGGCCGAGCTCGCGTTCAATTTCACGCGCGAGAACACGGTTCGACGGGTCTATGTGACCGACGAGCAGCGCCGGAAGCTCGCGGCCGGGGAGCTCGCCCTCGTCGGCTTCCGTCGCCGCCACCACGTCGTTCCGGCGGGGGTGGCGGACGAGATTCAGGCGCTTCGCCCCATCGTCTTCGTTCATCGTGCGGCCGGTGCGGGCGGCGACGTTCCCGCGGGCGATGCCGTGTCGGCCGAAGACGACCCCTATCGCGACTTCCCGATCCCCGACGACCTGCACTGGTAGGCGGCTCCGGCTCCGGCCGGGGTTGCGCGTCCGCCCCCCGCCCGCCCGGCCGGTTTGTCTTGCGTGGATTCTCGTGCCAGCATAGGCGCAACCACCGAGCCGGCCGGCAACGTACCGGTCGGGAACATTTTTCCGGAAGAGGAGTACAGCAATGCCCGGAACGACACGCCGCCAATTCATTCAGTCGAGCGCCGCCGGGGTGGTGGCGCTCGCGACGCCGTTCGGCCCCGTCCTCGCCGCCAAGAAGGGCGGGGTCATGCGCATGGGCAAGGCGCACGGTCAGACCGTGGACAGCCTCGACCCGGGGACCCACGAGAACGGCTTCACCATCGCCATGACCCACGGGTACAACGGCTACATGACCGAGGTGGGCGCCGACGGATCCCTGGTCGGCCAGCTTGCGGAGAGCTGGGAGCCGTCGGCGGATGTCGCGACCTGGACCTTCAAGCTGCGGCAGGGCGCCACCTATCACAACGGTCGCGAGGTCTCCGCCGAGGACGTCGTCGCGTCCATCAACCACCATCGGGGCGAGGACTCGGCGTCCGCCGCCAAGCCGATCGTCGAGCCCATCGCCGACATCCAGGCCGACGGCAAGCACACCGTGGTCTTCACCCTCGGGGCGGGAAACGCCGACTTCCCGTTCATCCTGAGCGACTACCATCTGCCGATCATGCCGAGCGAGGGCGGCAAGCCCGACTGGCAGTCCGGCATCGGGGCGGGTGCATACAGGATCAAGAGCTTCGACCCGGGGGTGCGGATCGACCTCGAGAAGTACGCGGACTACTGGGACTCGGGCCGCGGGAACTTCGACGAGATCCAGATGATCACCATCGTGGACCCGACCGCCCGTACCAACGCGATCATCACCGGGCAGGTCGACGCCATCGACCGGGTGGATCTGAAGACCGTGCACCTGCTGAAGCGCCGGGCCGGGCTCAACGTGCATTCGATCGCCGGCACCCAGCACTACACCTTCCCGATGCGCACCAACGTCGCTCCCTTCGACGACAACAACGTGCGGATGGCCATCAAGCACGCCATCAACCGCGAGGAGATGGTCGAGAAGATCCTGCAGGGCTTCGGCGTCGTCGGAAACGACCACCCCATCGGCCCCGGGCAGCGCTTCTTCGCCAAGGACCTCGAGCAGCGCACCTACGATCCGGACAAGGCGAAGCACTACCTCAAGCAGGCCGGAATGGACTCGCTCACGGTGGACTTGAGCGTCGCGGACGCGGCCTTCGCGGGCGCGGTCGACGCGGGAGCGCTCTTCGCGGAGAGCGCGAAGGCGGCCGGGATCACCCTGAACCTCATCCGCGAGCCGAACGACGGCTACTGGTCCAACGTGTGGAACACGAAGCCGTTCTGCGCGTGCTACTGGGGCGGGCGCCCCGTCGAGGACCAGATGTTCTCGACCGCGTACGCGGCCGGACAGCCGTGGAACGACACCGCGTGGGAGCATGAGCGGTTCAACATGCTGCTCGAAACGGCGCGGGCGGAGGTCGATACCGACAAGCGGCGCGAGATGTACGCGGAGATGCAGCAACTCGTGCGCGACGAGGGCGGGGTCATCGTGCCGATGTTCGCCTCGTACGTCTTCGCGACTTCCGACAAGGTCGCCACACCTGAGCAGATGGGCTCGAACTGGGATCTCGACGGCGAGCGCTGGATGGAGCGCTGGTCGTTCGCGTGATCCGCAACCGGCAGGAAACCCTCGACCGGCGCGGCGCGGTGCCGCGCCGGTCGGGAGCCTGCAACCGAGGGAGAGGGATCCGTGCTTCTCGAAGGGATCCGACGCAGGGGGCCGCACGCTTGCGGCACGCCATGAGATAGACCCGACCGCGCGGGCGCGCAGCCGGACTGCGGGTCCGGGCGCGCGCACCCCGATGCGCCGGGGAGGAGAAGAGCGTTATGGGCGTCCTGTCACTGGTGGCCAAGCGGCTCGGGCTTGGCCTTGTCACCCTCCTCGTCGTCTCGATCATCATCTTCGGGGCGGTCGAGCTGCTGCCGGGGGATCTCGCGGAGCAGATCCTCGGCCAGGCCGCGACCCCGGAGACGGTCAAGGCGATGCGCGAGGACCTCGGGCTGGACCGCCCTGCGGTCGTGCGCTACTTCGACTGGCTGGGCGGGGCGGTGCAGGGCGACTTCGGAACCTCGCTCGCCAACAAGCGGTCGGTCGCCGAGCAGCTCGGCCCCCGTTTCGCGAACACCCTTTTCCTCGCCGCGGTGGCCGCGGCGTTCTCCATACCCATCTCGATCCTCCTCGGCGTGCTCGCCGCCCTGTGGCGCGAATCGGTCTTCGACCGGATCGCGAACGTGAGCACGCTCACCTCCATCTCGTCGCCGGAGTTCTTCCTCGGCTACATCCTGATCCTCTTCTTCTCGGTCCTGAACCCGTGGTTCCCCTCGATCTCGAGCGTGACCGTGGACATGCCGTTCACCGAGCGGGTGTTCGTCACCCTGTTGCCCGCGATCACCCTGACCCTGGTCGTCATCGCGCACATGATGCGCATGACCCGGGCGGCGATCATCGCTCTGCTGGCTTCGCCCTACATCGAGATGGCGCGGCTCAAGGGCGAGCCCCGCTGGAAGGTCATCGCGGTGCACGCCCTCCCGAACGCGCTTGCCCCGATCATCAACGTGGTCGCGCTCAACCTCGCCTACCTCATCACCGGGGTGGTGCTGGTCGAGATCGTGTTCGTGTACCCGGGGGTGGGCCAGCTCCTCGTCGACAGCGTCACCAAGCGGGACTTCCCGGTGGTGCAGGCCTGCTGCCTGGTGTTCGCGGCGACCTACATCCTCCTCAACCTGGTGGCCGATGTCGGGGTAATCCTCTCGAACCCCAGACTGCGGCATCCGAAGTGAGGGGCGCGCCATGAGCACTTTCGCAATCGTCTACTACACGCTCATGATCGGCGCCTCGTGCGTCGCCGCCTACTACCACCGGCGCGACGCCTTCATGGTGCTCTTCAGCCTCACCCTCGCCTCGTTCCTGATGGGCCTCCTCGGGGGCGAGGTGTGGCTGCGCTACGTCGCGATCGCCATCGGGCTCTTCTTCGCGTCCGCCGGGCTCGCGTACAGCTTCCGGGAGTTCCTGGTCCAGACCCTGCCCCGCGAAATGGCCAAGGTGATGCGGAGCGCTCCCCTCACCGCCTCCTTCGGCATGTTCGTGATCGTGGTCTACATCGTGGCCGCGGTCTTCGCCCCGGTGATCGCCCCCTACGGGGAGGCGGAGGTGATCGGGAGCTCCTACGCGCCGCCCGACGACAAGATGATCCTCGGCGGCGACCAGCTCGGGCGCGACATGTTCAGCCGCATCATCTACGGGGCGCGGAACACGGTGGGGATCGCGCTCCTCACGACGGCCATCGCCTTCCTCGTCGGGTCGCTCGCCGGACTCACTGCGGCGACCCTCGGCGGTTGGGTCGACCAGACCCTCGGGCGGGTCGTGGATACCCTGATGGCGATCCCGCAGCTCGTGTTCGCGCTGCTCCTCCTCACCATCGTCGGCACCAACGTCGTCAACCTCATCCTGGTGATCGCGCTCCTTTACTCGCCGCTCGTCTTCCGGCTCGCCCGGGCCGTCGCCGGGAACATCGTGGTGATGGACTACATCGAGGCGGCGCGCCTGCGCGGCGAGAAGACCTCGTATCTCATCGTGAAGGAGATCCTGCCGAACGCGACCGCTCCGCTGGTGGCGGAGTTCGGCCTCCGGTTCTGCTTCGTCTTCCTCGCCATCTCCGCGCTCTCGTTCCTCGGCCTCGGCATCCAGCCGCCGACCGCGGACTGGGGCTCGATGGTGCGCGAGAACGCGACCCTCATCTCGTTCGGCGAGATGACCCCGCTCATCCCCGCCGCCGCCATCGCGCTTCTCACGGTGGCCGTCAACTTCGTGGTGGACTGGATGCTCCATCTCTCCTCCGGTCTCAAGGAGTAACGCCATGAACCAGGAACAGAAACGGGGCCTTCTGCTCAAGATCCGGGGCCTTCGCATCGAGGGGCGGGCCGACGAGAAGTGGTTCGAGATCGTGCACGGTGTCGACCTCGACCTGCACCGGGGCGAGGTGATGGGCCTCATCGGGGAGTCGGGGGCCGGCAAGTCCACCATCGGGCTCGCCGCCATGGGCTTCACCCGCGACGGGTGCCGGATCTCGGACGGCACCATCGAGTTCGACGGCATCGAGCTCACCTCGTCGCCGGAGGAGGACCTCCGGATGCTGCGCGGCGCGCGCATCGCCTACGTGGCGCAGTCCGCGGCCGCCTCGTTCAACCCCGCGCACAAGCTCATCGACCAGCACACCGCCGCGCCGGTCCAGCACAAGATCCGGACCCGGCGCGAGAGCGAGCAGGACGCGATGGAGCTCTACCGGCGCCTCCGGCTCCCCAACCCCGAGGAGATCGGTTTCCGGTACCCGCACCAGGTCTCGGGGGGACAGCTCCAGCGGGCGATGACCGCGATGGCGATGAGCTGCCGGCCGGACCTCATCATCTTCGACGAGCCGACCACCGCGCTCGACGTCACCACCCAGATCGAGGTGCTCGCGGCCATCCGCGACATCGTCGACCAGTTCGACACCGCGGCGCTCTACATCACCCACGACCTCGCGGTGGTCGCGCAGATGGCGGACCGGATCAAGGTGCTGCTCCGGGGCGACGAGGTCGAGGAGGCGGACACGCGCGCCATGCTCTCCTCGCCGCAGGAGGACTACACCAAGTCGCTGTGGGCGGTGCGAAGCTTCCGCCGCGAGCAGAAGCCGCCGGCCGGATCGGGGGAGACCGCGGTCATCTCGGTGAGCGGGGTGAGCGCGTCCTACGGCCCGGTCCAGGTGCTGGACGACGTCTCCTTCGATATCCACCGCGGCCGCACCGTCGCGGTGGTCGGCGAGTCGGGCTCGGGGAAATCGACCGCGGCGCGCTGCATCACCGGCCTCCTGCCCCCGACCGCGGGGGAGATCCGGTACAACGGGGAGGCGTTGCCGGGGAGCTTCCGGAGCCGCACCAAGGACCAGCTCCGCCAGGCGCAGATGATCTACCAGATGGCCGACACCGCGCTCAATCCGAAAAAGCGGATCGGCGAGATCATCGGGCGGCCGGTCGCGTTCTACAGCGGGCGGCGCGGCGTCGACCTCAAGAAGCGGGTGGACGAGCTCCTCGACCAGATCGAGCTCGAGCCCTCGCAGTTCTACCATCGCGTGCCGTCGGAGCTGTCGGGCGGGCAGAAGCAGCGGGTGGGGATCGCCCGCGCGCTCGCCGCGGAGCCCTCGTTCATCATCTGCGACGAGGTGACGAGCGCCCTCGACCAGCTCGTCGCGGAGGGGATCCTGAGGCTCTTGAGCCGCCTCCAGGACGAGCTCGACCTCGCCTACATGTTCATCACCCACGACCTCGCCACGGTGCGCTCGATCGCGGACGACGTGGTGGTGATGAAGGAGGGCAAAGTGGTCGAGGCGGGGCCGAAGGACGAGATGTTCCGTCCACCCCACCACGAGTACACCGACCTCCTCCTCTCCTCGGTGCCGGAGATGGACCCGGACTGGCTCGACCACCTCCTCGAGCAAAGGGGCGTCGACAACATCGGCGAGGCGGCGCGAGACCAGTAGCCGCCCGGGTCGCCGCCCCGACCGTGCCGGCGTCGCGGAGCTGCCGCGGTTGGAGATCCTTCAGCTCGTCGTCAGCGGCCTCGCCAACGGTTGCGTCTATGGCCTGATCGCGCTCGGGTTCGTGCTGATCTACAAGGCGACCGAGCAGGTCAACTTCGCGCAGGGCGACCTGATGATGCTCGGCGCGTTCACCGCGCTCAGCCTCACCAACGACACGCACCTCGGCCTGCCCTTCTGGGTCGCCTGCATCGGCGCGATCCTCATCCTGGCCGCCGTCGGCTGGCTGCTCGAGCGCACGATCCTGCGCCACGTGTTCGGCCAGTCGCAGCTCGCGGTGGTCATCCTGACCATCGCCCTCGGCTTCGTGCTGCGCTTCCTCGCCGGAGCGATCTGGGGCCACGACCCGGTGGCCCTCGAGAGTCCGGTGGCCGGGGTGAACACGAGCCTCGGGGGGGTCGCTCTCGGACTGGACGAGGTCGCGGTCATCGTCGTGACCCTTCTCCTTACTGGTCTCCTGTTCGCCTTCTTCAGCCGCACGAAGCTCGGGGTCGCCATGCAGGCGTCGAGCCAGAATCAGCTCGCGGCGTACTACATGGGCATCCCCGTCAAGCGGATCCAGGGGCTCGTCTGGGCGCTCGCGGGCGCGACGGCGGCGGTGGCGGGGATCCTGTTCGCGTCCAAGGGCTCGATCGACCCCAGCTCCGGGCTTCTCGGCATCAAGGCGTTCGCCGCGGCGGTGATCGGCGGCTTCGGCTCCCTTCCGGGGGCGCTCGCGGGCGGGCTCGTCGTGGGACTGATCGAGCCGTTCGCGGCCCGCTACATCGAGGCCGGATACTCGCAGATCGCCCCCTATACGCTGATGCTCCTCGTGCTCGTCCTGCGTCCCCACGGGATCGTGTCCCAGGTCCAGAGCAAGAAGGTCTGAGAAGGTCCGAAGCGGTGCGGATTCACTTCAAGACCAGCTACCACCACGACATCCGGCTCTTTCCGGACGCGCGCCGGGCAATCCGCTACGCGGGGTTCGTCGTCCTCGCCCTCGCACTGCCCTTCGTTCTCGACGACTTCCTGATCGGGGAGGCCACCAACGTCCTCATCTGGGCCATCGCGGGCATGGGCCTCATGGTGCTGACCGGCCATGCCGGGCAGCCGAGCCTCGGCCATGCCGCGTTTCTCGCCGCCGGGTGCTACGCCAACGCGATATTGATGGAGCGGTTCGGACTGCCCTTCCTCGTGTCCTTCCCCCTTGCGGGGCTCCTGACGGGGCTTGCCGGCGTTCTCATCGCCGTTCCCGTGCTCCGGCTTCACGGCATCTACCTCGCGATCGCCACCTTGGCCCTCTCGATCCTGACCGAGGACATCATCGTGCTCGCCGAGCCGTGGACCGGAGGCGTGGTCGGCCTCGTGGCCCCCACCATCTCCATCGCCGGGTTCGAGGTGGACCGTTACGGCTCGCCCGATCGCTTCTACTGGCTTTGCCTCGCGGTCGCGCTGCTCGTGACCCTCGGCTACCGGAACCTCCTGCGCGCGCCGCTCGGGCGAGCCTTCGTGGCGCTCCGCGACTCGGAGATCTCGGCCCAGGCGATGGGCGTGAGTCCCGCCCGGACCAAGGCCGCCGCCTTCGGTCTCTCGTGCATGGTGACGGGCTGGGCCGGCGCCCTGATGGGGCACTTCTTCTTCACGTTCAACCACGAGGTCTTCACCATCGTCCTCTCGATCCAGCTTCTCCTGATGATCGTGATCGGGGGGCTCGGCTCGATCCAGGGCGCCTGGTACGGGGCGATCGTGGTCGGGATCATCCCCCAGGCGATCAACGTGGCGCGGGACTGGGTCACGGCGGCGTTCGGCGGCGGGGGTCTCGCGATTCCGGGGATCGAGGCCGGGATCTTCGGTCTCGTCCTGGTCCTGTTCATCCTGTTCGAGCCGCTCGGCATCCACGGGCGGGTCATGAAGTGGAAGGTCTGATTCGACCTCTTCCCCCTCTGCCGCCGCGACATGTTCCGAAGGCAGAGGAGCTATCTCAAGACGGAGCGGATGCGGTGAGCCTGCTCGAGGTCCGGGACATCACCCTCCGATTCGGCGGGATCACCGCCCTCGACCGGGTCTCGTTCTCGGTGGAGCGGGGCGAGGTATTCGCGATCGTCGGGCCGAACGGGGCCGGCAAGTCGACCCTGTTCAACCTGATCTCGCGATTCTGCGAGCCAGCGGAGGGGGAGGTGCGCTTCGAGGGAGAGAGCATCCTCGACCGCCCGGCCTCCGGGATCGCGGCGCTCGGCATCGGGCGCACCTTCCAGAACATCGAGCTCTTCGAGCTCTCGACGGTGCTCGAGAACCTCCTCGTCGGGCGCCACGTGCGCCGTCGCGCCTCCATCGCCTCGCAGATCTTCTTCACCCCCGGGGTGCGGCGCGAGGAGGTCGCGCACCGCGCCGCCGTCGAGCGGGTCATCGACTTCCTCGACCTCCAGCCGTACCGGGAGCAACGGATCGCGGGCCTGCCCTACGGCGTGCGCAAGGTGGTGGAGGTCGGCCGCGCGCTCGCCATCGAGCCGAAGCTGATCCTCCTGGACGAACCCGCCTCCGGGCTCTCCCCCGAGGAGACCCGGGACATGCGGTTCCGGATCGACGACATCCGCCGGCGGATGGGGATCACGGTGGTCATGGTGGAGCACGACATGGGTCTCGTCACCGCCGTGTCGGACCGGGTGCTGGTGCTCGCCGACGGACGGGCGGTCACCCTCGGTACCGCCGCCGAGGTCAAGTCGCACCCGAAGGTCATCGAGGCATACCTCGGTACGGACGGGGGCGCGGACGCGGGGGAGGCGGCATGAGCGGCGCCCTCCTCGAAGTGCGCAATCTCGAGACCTGGTACGGCCCGATCATGGCCATCCGCGGGGTGAGCCTCGCGGTGCCGGAGGGCGGCATCGTCGCGGTCCTCGGCGCCAACGGAGCGGGGAAGACCACCTTGCTCAAGACCATCTCCGGGGTCATGGATCCGGACAAGGGCGAGGTGCTCCTCGCCGGCGAGTCCATCGAGGGGGCCGAACCCGACCGGATCGTCCGCAAGGGGGTCGTGCACGTGCCCGAGGGGCGGGAGGTGTTTCCGCTGCTCGACGTCGCGGAGAATCTCGCGATGGGGGCCTGGACCCGCCGCGATGACGAAGTGGGCGAGGACCGGGAGATGGTCTTCGGCTACTTCCCCGTCCTCAAGGAACGGCTTCGCCAGCCCGCCGGCACGCTTTCGGGCGGGGAGCAGCAGAT